>JBDTSX010000441.1:0-4898 GCA_039930925.1 Acidobacteriota bacterium
GTCGATTCGAACGTGCTGATCTTCGAGCGGATCAAGGAGGAGCTGGCCGCCCAGCGCGGCGTCCGCGCCGCGATCAACGCGGGTTTCTCGCGCGTCTTCCTGACGCTGCTCGATACGCACGTCGCCTCGCTGATCGCGGCGATGTTCCTCTTCCAGTTCGGCACCGGCGCGATTCGCGGCTTCGCGATGACGCTGACGATCGGCCTGCTGTCGAACCTGTTCACCTCCACGTTTGTATCCAAGACCCTGTTCGAGTGGGAGCTCTCGCACCGCCGCACTCCCTCGATCAGCATCTAAGAACCGATCATGCAGATCTTCCATACGCCGAAATTCGATTTCCTCCGCTGGCGCTGGCACGCCATTGCGCTCTCCTGGCTGATCATCCTGGCCGGCCTCGCGGTGATCAAGACCAAGGGGCTCCCGCTCGGTGTCGAGTTCTCGGGCGGATCGATCGTGATCCTCCAGTTCGAACAGGAACCACCTGACGCGTCCGCCATCCGCGCCGCTCTCGAGCGTGACCTGCCCGGCGAGGGACAGAATTCGGTGATCCAGCGCTATGGCGACGCCGCGGCACACCAGGTGATGATTCGTGTGGCGACCGTCGGCGCCGAGTCGGGGCAGAACCTCAGCGAGTCGGCGAACCGGGTCGTTGCCGCATTGCACAAACCTGGCCTGGGGACCTTCAAGGAAGTCGGCCGCGAAGTGGTCGGCCCGGCGGTCGGCGCGGACCTGACCCGAAAAGGGATCCTCGCGACCGTGCTGTCGCTGATCGGCATCCTGCTCTACATCGCGTTCCGCTTTCAGCTGAGCTTCGCGGTAGGGGCGGTCGTGGCCACGGTTCACGACATCCTCGTCACGCTGGCGTTCCTCGCCTTCTTCCGCTACGACCTCTCGCTGAACGTGATTGCGGCGATTCTCACCGTCACCGGGTATTCGACCAACGACACGATCGTCATCTTCGACCGCGTCCGCGAGAACATGCGCTCGATGCGCCGCGACACGCTCTACAACGTCGTCAACCTGTCCGTGAACCAGACGATGAGCCGGACCGTGATCACCGCCGGCACCGCGCTCTTGAGCGCACTGGCGCTGTTCTTCTTCGGCGGCGACGTCCTGCACGGGTTCGCCTTCACGATGATCGTCGGCATCGTCACCGGCACCTACTCGAGCGTGTTCATCGCCTCGGCGATCGCGATCATCTGGCAGAGCCGGGTGGCCGGCGGCGGGGCGATCGCGAAGACGGCGCCCGAACCGACGCCGGCAACCAGGGCCCGCAAGCCGGCCCGGCGGCGCGTGTCGTAGGCCTTTCAGTCAGCCGCTGATTTGGCAACGCTGTTCGTCGCCGCCCTGCTCGGTGTCATTCAGGGGCTCACCGAGTTCCTTCCGGTCTCGAGTTCCGCTCACCTGATTCTCGCGCGCGCGTTTTTCGGATGGGACGCCGATATCTTCGGCCTCCCGTTCGACGTCGCGCTGCACGTCGGCACCCTGGTCGCGGTGCTCGCGTACTTCCGCAAGGACGTCATCGAGATGATCGTGGCGGCGCCCGGCCTGATCACCGCGACTTCCGGGCCGGCCAAGCTGGCGCGCCTGATCGTGATCGGCACGATCCCGATGGTGATCATCGGCGTGCTGTTCGCGGACTGGTTCGAGGCGCATCTGCGGACCCCGGCGGTGATTGCGGTGACGCTGGTGATTGGCGCCGTCGCGATGCTGGCCGCCGAGCGGATCGGATCGCAGACGCGCGACGCGTCGTCGCTGCCGCCGCTCGACGCGGTGCTGACCGGCCTCGGCCAGTCGACCGCGCTCGTGCCGGGGATGTCGCGATCGGGATCGACCATCGCGACGGCGATGCTGCTCGGGATGACGCGAGCGTCGGCCGCACGGTTCTCGTTCCTGCTCGGCATCCCGGCGATCGCCGCCGCCGCGGCCAAGGAGGGCGTGCACCTGCTCGGCACGGGCCTCTCGCCCGAGCAGATGATGCTTTTCGCGGTGGGGATGATCACCTCGGCGGCGGTCGGCTACGTGACGATCAAGTTCTTCCTCGGCTTCCTGGCCGGCCATCGCCTCGACGTGTTCGCGTACTACCGGCTGGCGCTCGCCGCCGTCACGGTCGTCTGGCTGTGGCGCGCGTGAGGCGGTCGCTCCCGATCGTCCGGCTGAAGCCGGACGCCACGGGCGTGCGACGACCGAGTGCCGCGCGCGCGACTGCGACTCTCCCGACTGTGACTGTGACTCGTGCGACTGCGACTCTCCCGACTCTGACTGTGACCCGCGCGACTGCGACTCTCCCCCGACTGTGACCAACGACCAACGACTGACAACCAACCCCCCCCATATGATCCAGTGGTTGCGCCGCAGCTTCATCGCGGGGTTCTTCGTCACCGTCCCGCTCGTGATCAGCGTCGCGGCGTTCATCTGGATCTTCCGCCTGATCGACGGATTCGTCGGTCCGTTCTACGAGGCGTGGATCGGCCGGAACGTACCGGGGCTGGGGATCCTGACCACGGCGCTGCTGGTGCTGCTGGTCGGCGCGCTCGCCACCAACGTGATCGGCAAGCGGCTGCTGCAGAAGACCGAGGGCTACCTGCTGCGGGTCCCGGTCTTCCGGACCATCTACGCCCCCGTCAAGCAGCTGGTCGTCGCCTTCTCGCCCGACAACGAATACGGATTCAAGCGCGTCGTCCTGGTCGAGGAGCCCGGAGGACGGTTCTTCATGGGATTCCTGACCAAGGAGTTCACGGTCGATCGCGGGCAGGGTCCCGAGCCGATGATTGCGGTGTACGTGCCCACCAATCACCTGTATCTCGGCGACGTGGTGATCTGCGGGCGCGACAGCGCCTCGTTTCCGGACGTGACCGTCGAGCAGGGCATTCGGATTTTTCTCACCGGCGGGATGGCATTGTCGAGTCGGGTCAAGGCGCGGCGCGGCGACGACCGCGTCGGTGACTTCCGCGTGTAGCGTTCCCGGTTCGACCGCCTGAACCGGGAGATCGGCGGCTTTTTCCCGGGTTCTTGTGTGTTACGATGCGAAGCTTTTTTGGCCCGCTGGCAGAGGAGACGAAAAAAATTAATGATCGACACGTTCTGTTCGCGAATCGCTCGTTCGGGAATGCTCCTCCTGGTGCTGCTGTCGGCTGGCGGGGGAGTGGTCTCCGCGGCGGCAGCGCAGGCCGCCGTGGCCGCACCGGTTCAGCAGGAGGCGGCGCGCCCGGCGGGCGGCGAAGCGAACCTGGTGCTGCCCGACCTCGGACGGGTGGAGTTCCAGGGCGTCAACGGACGAACGCTGTTGATGGGTGGACTCGGGGTCTGCGTCCTTGGCCTGGTCTTCGGACTCGTGATCTATCGTCAGCTCAAAAACCTGCCGGTGCACCCCTCGATGCTCGAGATCTCGGAACTGATCTACGAGACGTGCAAGACCTACCTGATCACGCAGGGCAAGTTCATCCTGCTGCTCGAGATCTTCATCGGCACGATCATGGTGTTCTACTTCGGCGCGCTGCAGCACTTTTCGGCCGGGAAAGTCACGATCATCCTGCTGTTCAGTCTGGTCGGGATCGCCGGGAGCTACGGCGTGGCGTGGTTCGGAATCCGGGTGAACACTTTCGCCAACTCGCGCGCGGCGTTCGCCGGGCTGCGCGGGATGCCGTATCCGATTTACGCGATTCCGCTCAGCGCGGGGATGAGCATCGGGATGCTGCTCATCAGCGTCGAGCTCTTCATCATGCTCTGCATCCTGCTCTTCATCCCTGGGGACTACGCCGGCTCGTGCTTCATCGGCTTTGCGATCGGCGAGTCGCTCGGCGCAGCGGTGCTGCGTATCGCCGGCGGCATCTTCACCAAGATCGCCGACATCGGCGCGGACCTGATGAAGATTGTCTTCAACATCAAGGAAGACGACGCGCGCAACCCGGGCGTCATCGCAGACTGTACCGGAGACAACGCGGGGGATTCGGTCGGGCCGAGCGCTGACGGCTTCGAGACCTACGGGGTCACCGGCGTCGCGCTGATCTCGTTCATTCTGGTCGCGGTCACCGACCCGTTGATCCAGGTCCAGCTTCTCGTCTGGATCTTCGTGATGCGCGTCATGGGGGTGATCGCGAGCGGGGTCTCCTACCTGCTCAATGCGGGCTGGGCGAAGTCCCGCTACGAGACGTCGACGACGATGAACTTCGAGGCGCCGCTGACCTCGCTGGTCTGGCTGACCTCGCTGGTGTCGGTGTCGCTGACCTATCTCGTCTCGTTCTTCCTCATCCCCGGCCTGGGCGGTGACGGCAGCCTGTGGTGGAAGCTCTCGACCGTGATAACGTGCGGCACGCTGGCGGGCGCGATCATCCCGGAGCTGGTCAAGGTGTTCACCTCGACGGAGTCGGCCCATACCAGGGAAGTGGTGATTTCATCCCGGGAGGGTGGTGCGTCGCTGAACGTCCTGTCGGGTCTGGTGGCCGGCAATTTCAGCGCCTACTGGCTGGGCATGGTGATCGTCGGTTTGATGTCGATCGCGTATGGCGTCAGCACACAGGGGTTGGAGGCGCTGATGATTGCGCCGGCCGTGTTCGCCTTTGGCCTGGTCGCCTTTGGCTTTCTCGGGATGGGGCCGGTGACGATTGCGGTGGACTCCTACGGGCCGGTGACAGACAATGCGCAGTCGGTGTTCGAGCTGTCGACGATCGAGTCGCTGCCCGGGATCAAGCAGGACCTGAAACGGGACTACGGGTTTGACGTCAACTTCGAACGCGCGAAGCACCTGCTGGAGGAGAACGACGGCGCGGGAAATACGTTCAAAGCGACCGCCAAGCCGGTGCTCATTGGCACCGCGGTCGTGGGTGCGACGACAATGATCTTCTCGATCATCCTCGCATTGACGCACGGGTTGCAGCCGGAGTTCATCGCCAACCTTT
>JBDTSX010000442.1:0-4888 GCA_039930925.1 Acidobacteriota bacterium
TGTCCGCCATGATGGTGATACTCGTACGCCACGCGGAGCGTCAGCAATCGGGCGACGACCCGGGCTTGTCGGCGGCGGGGAAGCGCCGCGCCCAGCTGCTGTCGACGATGTTCGCAAGGGCCGGTGTGACAGCGATGTTCACGAGCAGTGCGCGCCGCACCAAGGACACGGCTGCGCCGCTGGCCACGGCGGCCGGCGTGGCTCCGCACGTGATCGACGACGACACGGCCAAGGCCAAGGCGCAGATTCTCGGGGGTGGCGCCTGCGTGATGGTCGTCGGCCACAGCGACACCGTCCCCGAATTCATCGCCGCGCTCGGCGGACCGGCCGTGACGATTGAGGACGATCAGTTCGATCGGCTGTTCGTGGTGGGCACGACGGGAGCCGGTCCCGCGTCACTGCTGGCGATGCAGTACGTCAGCGCCTGAGCGGGCGATCGGGATCGCGGCGGGTCTGGTAGTACGCGTCGATGCACGCGTCCATCACCCGGGAGGTGCGCGCCGCACTCTCGCCGGTCGACTCACATCGTCCGCGGCCCCGCAGCTCGTCGACGATGGACTGAATCAGCGGCTGGTGGACATGCGGAGGATTGCGCACCGGATGCACCTCCTCGGCGTCGAGCTTCCGGACCACGACGTCCCCGTCGCGGAACACGGGCGTTGACAGTTCGCCCTGCGAGCCGGTGAAGGTGACGGCGTCGCGGCCGTGGCCGGCATTGAAATTCCAGATCCCGGTCCCCGCGATGTCGCCGCCGAACCGGAACGCCGCCGCGGTGACGTCTTCCGCGGCATACGCGCCGCCGGTGTTCATCGCCCAGCCGGACACGTCTTCGATCGGCCCAAGCAGGAAGTCGAGCAGATCGAGGCAATGCGAGCCCATGTCGAGGAACAATCCGCCGCCGCTGATCGCCGCGTCGACTCTCCACGCACCCGCCTCGTCGCCTGATGCCAGGCGCTGGAACAGCTCGACCTGCACCGACGTCACGCGTCCGATGGCGCCGGCCGCCAGGAGGTCGCGCACCAGCAGGAAGCGTGGCAGCGCCCGGCGGTAGTACGCGACCCAGAGCGGCACGCCTCGTTGGCGGAACGCCTCGACCATCTCGACGCATTCGGCGTGATTGACGGCCATCGGCTTTTCGACGAGGCACGGCTTCCCGGCGTCGGCGGCCATCAGGGCCAGCTCGCGATGGGCCGCTGGAGGGGTCGCCACGTAAACGGCGTCCACGTCCGGATCGGCGATGAGGTCGGCCGCGTGCGTGTGCACGCGGCGCACCCCGTGTCGCCGCGCATAGTCCTCGGCGCGGGCCCGGTCCCGCCGCATCACGGCCACGAGCGCCGATCCTTCAGCTTTCTGAAAGCCCGGACCGCTTTTTATTTCGGTCACATCGCCGCAGCCGACGATGCCCCACCGAATCGGGTCGGTCATCGTCGCTCAGTTCGATCGTGGCGTGTTCGGGGTGTGGTCATATCGATCAGGCCGCTCAGTGGATCGCCTCAACACTATAGCGTCTGGCGGTTTCGTCCGTTCAGCCGCCCGTCCCCCACTCGAGTGGTGTGCAAAAAAATGGGGGGAGCCGGTGCTCCCCCCAATCGTGCCATCGGTTACGTCCGCCCTGCGGCGGACCGAGTCAGAACAGGTACTTGATGCTGAACTGACCCTGCGTGCCGGCCTGCCACAGGTCCGGCTTGCCGTAGCGCGGATCGAATGCGTTCGCGCCTGAGGGTGAGGCGAGAATCAGCGCATTGTAGTCGTAGCCGCGCGAGAGGTCGGTGTTCGAGAGGTCGATCGCCGAATCGGCCCTCGCCAGCCCGGCTCCCTTGTTCAACGAGTTGAAGATGTGCGTCGCCGTCTTCTGGTTGAACAGGTTGATCACGTTCACCTCGAGCCGAACGCGCTGCCCGCCCCCGACGCGCAACTCGTGCGAGACGAGCAGATCGGTCCGGCTCAGGAACGGGGTCCGTCCCATGTCGCCGCGGCCGTTCACCAGCACCGGAATGGTGTTGGTCGAGTTCACGACGGTGCTCATCGGCGTGCCGCTGCCGGCGTAGACGAAACCGCCGATCTGGGTGCCGAAGGGCAGCGTGTAGGACCCGTAGAACTTCGCCACGACCGGACGGTCGGTCGCGAGACGTCCCAGCGTGTCGAGGTTGCCGTGTGAATCCCACTCGAGCTCGTCGAGGTCCCACGCCCGTCCGGCCGCGGTGCCGGGGCGCGAGATGCTGCCGGCCTGCTGCTGCGCGGTGCCAGACGACGTCCCGGTCGTCGGCGTGGAGATTTCGTCGGAGTTCGCGAGCCCGGCGTAGTTGCCATACAGGCGGCTGATCGTCACGTTCGCACTGCCGAACCAGTTGTGCGAGAAGCGACGGCTGATCGTGAAATCCACGGCGTCGTACTGGCGCAGCGGCTTCGGCGTGTTGAACGGCGGGGTCAGGCCCGTGACGAACATCGTCGTGGCGACGCCTTCGCCGGGGTTCGCGGCGAAGTAGACTTCGTTGCCGGACGCATCGAGCGAGCCGACGTCTTCGATCGCGCGGGTCAGCTTGTTGTGGACGAAGTTCACGCCGATCGCGGTGGTCGAGTTCAGCTGATACTCGAGGCCGAGGTTGGTCGCGTCCTGGGACATCGGCTTCAGGTCCGGATCGATCGTGTTGAAGTTCGGCACGCGGCGATCGCGCGACCCGCCCCACAGGTCCCGCCCCGGCATGTTCGCCAAGCTCAGCGAA
Organism: Acidobacteriota bacterium; assembly: GCA_039930925.1. Lineage (GTDB taxonomy): Bacteria > Acidobacteriota > Vicinamibacteria > Vicinamibacterales > 2-12-FULL-66-21 > JALZOC01. Next base: position 2,724 of record JBDTSX010000442.1, read on the forward strand.
TTGACGTCGAGGGTATCCAGCGCGCGATAGTTCACGAGCCAGGTGTCGCCGCCGAACGATCCGCGTGCCAGCTCGTACTTGACCCAGTCGTAGTATCGCCCCCAGCTGCCGAACGCCTTCAGGCGGCCGTCGCCGAGGACATCGAACGTCGCGCCGAGGCGCGGCGCGATCTTCTTGCCGAACCCGAATTCGAACGCCGTCGCCTTGACATCCGTCCGGAAGGAGGGGATCGTCTCCCGCTCGGTCCTGACACCGAGGTTCAGAGTGACCCGGTTGCCGAGCGTCCAGGTGTCCTGCACGTACAACGAGGGCATGTTGGCGTTGACCGAGCCCCGTGTGCCGCGGTCGTTCACCTCGTAATAGCCATAAGCGCCGGTGCCGGTCTCTCCACTGTTGTTCACGAACGACCTGCCCCAATCGAGGAGCACGTATCCGCCGGGATACGTCGAGTCGACGTCGTTGGTCGTGTGCCGAACGCCGGCGCCCCCCTTCAGCAGGTGGGCGCCCGCGAGGGTGAACGCCTGGGTGTAATCGGCCTGGAAAAAGCCAGTCTGCGTCTGATCCTTGTTGGTGATGAGGACGCGCGGCGTGTTCTGCGCCCCCTTGGGCAGCTGCAGCTCGGCCGGGACGCCGGGCACGCCGAGCGACGGCGTGTTCCAGATGACCGCCGTCGTGGTGGGGACGCCGGTGTCCGCGTACTTGTCCGAGAAGACCCCGCCGCGCAGGCTGAGCGACGACGTGCCGCCCAGCGTCAGGTTGACGCTCCCGCTCGCGTTGGTCTGATCCTGTTTGTAGCCGCGGTTGATCTGCGCCGCATTGCCGGCGAGCGAACTGCTGATGAACTGCGGCCCGGTGCCGTCGTAGGCTGAGAGCGTCCCCTTGGAGCGAAGCGGCGTCCACAGCACGCTGCCGTTGGCCTGCACCCGCCGCGACGAATCGATGCGCACGCCGAACGTCTGGTTGACCGTCTGCGTCTGCGGAATCGAACCGGGCTCGGTCCCGTTCGAGAACAGATAGTCATTGGTCCGCCGGACGAATCGCGGCGAGACCGACCCGAAGAAGAACAGTCGATCCCGCAGGATCGGACCGCCGAGGGAGCCCCCGACCTCGTTGCGGCTGTTCGGCTGGCTGTCGTCCTGGAGGCTCAGGACCGTCGTGTCGTCGATCGGGCTGAGCTGCAGCCGCTGGACCGGCCTCGCAGAGATGGCGCTGCCGGAGTAGTAATAGTGCGCTTCGCCGGTAAACCGGTTGCCGCCCGACTTGGTGACCGCGCTGATGACGCCGCCGAGCGCGCCGCCGTATTCGGCCGCGATGCCGCCGGTCTTGACCTGGACTTCCTGGAGGTACTCGAACACGGTGTCCTGCCGCGAGCTGCCGTAGAGCAGGCTGTTGGTGTTGACACCATCGACCGTGAAGCTGTTCTCCGCGCCGCTCGCGCCGTTCACCTGGAAGCCCCCTTCGAGGTCTCCCTGGTTGACCCCGGGCGACGTCAGCGCGATGCCCTGGAAGCTGCGCGTCTTCGGCATCCGGTCGAACTCTTCAGCGGTGACGTTGTGCGCCACCGTCGTGCTGCGCAGATCGATCTGCTTTTCGGAGTCCGCGCTCACGTTGACGACTTCGCTGAGGCCGCCGACTTTCAGCGCGGCGCCGAAGTCCGCGGTTCGGCCGAGCAGTACCAGCACATCTTCCGCCTGGACCTTCTGGAAACCCTGAAGCTCGATGGTGACGGTGTACCGTCCCGGCTCGAGATCGGGCAGCCGATAGGCGCCGTCCGTGCCGCTCACGACGACGCGAGTGGCTCCGGTCTGTTTGTTGGTGACGGTGACCGTTACACCGGGGACGGGGGCCTGGCTGGTATCGGTAATCACGCCCCCGAGGCCGCCGAACCGTTCCTGTGCCGTGGCCGCACCGGTAACAACGACTGTCAGCAGGGCCACGAGGACGCTGACAGCAATACGAATTCGCATCTCGACACTCCTTGAAGGATCAACACGTGTTCCCGGTCCATTGTATGGATGGACGGCTGGCCGTCTCGGGTTATGTGACGGGTCGGCACCCGTGCTGTGCTCGTCGCCTCAGACCTCCACGGGCCTCCCCGACGGTCACCATTCCTTCGCGGTCGCGGCCACGGACGCGGCGGGCAACGTCGGCACAGCCCCGCCGAC
>JBDTSX010000443.1:0-4888 GCA_039930925.1 Acidobacteriota bacterium
GTCGCGAAGACGGTCGCGCCGCTCGCCGCGCGATAGACGGTCATGTCCGAAAACGTTGCCGCCTTCGCGGTTGCGGGCGAGTGCGCCAGCCGCTGCACTCCGGCCGGCGAGGCCGGTCCCATCGCATCGACTTCGTACCCCAGAAATGGCGTGCCGTCCGGGTTGGCCAGCCGATCGCCGTTTCGCAGACCGGTCCCGCTGAAGACCCAGTGGGAGGCGTCTTCGATGACCATCACCGGCTTTGCCTGAGTAACGAATCTGACTCCCATCATCGCGTCTTCGGGGCGATTGACGGGCGGATACCGGAACTCGTTGGTCTTCAGATAATCGGGCGTGATCGGATCCTGCTGCCAGGCCTCTTTGTAGCCCACCAGCGTGCGCGCCGAAAGCCCGGCGGCTCCTCCCGGCTCGTACCGAACCTGCCAGTACGAGGAGTTGCCCGAAAAGAACCCCAGGCTGACGCCCGCGTCGCGGGCGCGCTCGACATGGTCGCGCATTCGCCAGGTCCAATACTCGTCGTGCCCTACCGACAGAAAGGCCTTGTGATTGCGCAGCAGGGTCGGATCGGCATCGACATCCACGTTGGTCGCATACGAGACGTCGTACCCTTCGCGTTCGAGCCACTGCAGCGGGCCCAGCTGGAAATCGAAGAACTCCGCGCCGTCGCTGCCCTCGCCGTAGTAGGGACGATCGAACGACACTTTGTGCGCGGCGTTGGCCGTGTCGCCGCGACTGGCAATGGTCCCGTAGAGGGACTTGCCGCCCCACACGTTGTAGGCCTGATACGTGTTGACGGGCATCATCAGGATCACGTCGGAGACGCGACTGTCGTCACGGACGGTGAAGCTGATGTACTGCTGCTTGCCGCTCGTCGCAGCGGTGAGCTTCACGAGGTAGATCCCGCTCATCCAGTCGGTTGGGTCCGGTGAATTCGGAATCGAGAGCAGATAGGGATTCGTCCAGCGACACTCGATCAGCCCCGTCGCGGAGTCTGTTGGACACGGCGGCTGGGCGACGCCCGTGCGGGCAATCGTGGCGAGCATGCGGCGTCCGCCGGCGCCACCGTAATAGCCGATCCGGAAAATGTCCATCGTATACGCCGCTTCAGCCGTGTTGATGAACAAGGCGATTTGCCCGCCGCGGTTCACGCTGGTCAGCGACGCGTAGCCCTCGATCACGCTTGATGCGCCCCCGCGGTTTCTCAGTCTCCACTCGGTGGTGCCGGGCTTCGCGTTCTCGATCTGGATCGGAGTGGCAGCCAGGGCCGGGGCCGTCCCGGCGCAAAAAAGTCCACCCAGGAGCAGACATGTTGCGCTGAACTTGCTGTTCATTCGAAGGTGCACCACTCTAATGCCCCGATGGTTGCTTACCGTGCAGACAAGGAAAGCCGATTCGAATTCGGCGTGACGCCAAGCACGTCGAGATCTCCTTGCCATTCCAATGCCGGAGCCGACAAGTGCTTTCCGACACCAAATGCGTCAGTCTTGCTTGGACGGAGCGCGGCGATCGGTACGCGTTTGCCCATGAATGGAAATCGGTACGCCACGTGAGGCATAGCCGGCGAGCGCCGCCCCGGTCAGGAATCAGCGCCGGGGGCGGTTGACCCGCGCCTCGATTCCACGATTGAATGCGCTGGCATGCCCCTGGCCCCGATCGACATCGTCGCGCAGCGTCTCCGGAATCAGAGACTCGCGCGGTCCGCATTCCGCAAGCCCGAAGATGTCGTTTCCTGGCTTGGCGCCGTGCAGGCGCAGGACTGCGCCGGCGCCAAATGGGGCGTCGCCCTGCGAGCGCGGGGAGTGACGGATGAGGATGTCGATCGCGCCTGCGACGAGGGGAGAATCCTGCGCACGCATGTGATGCGGCCCACCTGGCATTTCCTCGTGCCGCGGGACATCCGCTGGATGCTCGCCCTGACGGCGCCGCGCGTCCATTCGGCCAGCAAGTCGTGGTACCGGGTGCTGGAGCTCGACGAGCGGATCTTCCTGCGCAGCCGGAAGGTGCTCGAGCGTGCGCTCGAGGGGGGCGCCAGCCTGACGCGCGCCGGGATGGTGCCGATTCTGGCGGGAGCTGGCATCACCGCCAGCGGTCCCCGCCTCGCCGGCCTGATGTTCCACGCCGAACTCGAAGGGGTGATCTGCAGCGGACCGAGACGCGGGAAGCAGTCCACGTACGCGTTGCTCGAGGAGCGCGTGGCGCCGGTGCCGGCGCTGACGCGCGACGAGGCGCTCGCCGAGCTGACGCGGCGCTACTTTGCGAGCCACGGACCGGCCACTCTGCGCGATTTCGCGTGGTGGTCGGGCCTGGCGATGCGCGACGTCAGGTCAGGCGTCGAGTCAGCGGGCGCAGCCCTCCAGCGGATCGTCCAGGCGGACCTGACTTACTGGTTTGTCCCGTCACGCACCGCCGCGCCAGTGCCATCGCCGTGGGGCCTGCTCCTGCCGAACTACGATGAGTACCTGATTGCCCACAAGGATCGAGGACAGGTGCTCGACCCGGCGACGCCGGCGCCGGCCACGCTCCAGGATTACCCGCACTATCTCGTCATTGACGGCCGCCTGCGAGGTAGCTGGAAGCGCGCCATCGGCACCCGCGCGGGCGTGATCGCCGTGCGTGCGTATCGGCCGCTGACGAAGCCGGAACGACGTGCGGTCGAAGCCGAGGTTCAACGCTACAGCCGTTTTCTCAACCTGCCGGTCACGGCGTCAGAAACGTAGGCGGTCGGAGCTAAAAGGTGTGGCTGCCGCCCGCCGTGGGCATTCAGCCTCGTGCGCGCCGCGCATCGGTGTGGCGGGCGATCGCGAAAAATGCTCTATCCTTTGCCCCGGACCCCGGACCCCGGACCCCGGACCCCGGACCCCGGATCCCGGATCCCGGATCCCGGATCCCGGATCCCGGAACGATGGGCTCCAAGTTACGTGGTCATCCGTCCGTGTGGGACGTGCGAGGAGAGCTGTTGATGAAGTTCGTGTCGTTTTCGGCCGAGGGACGCTCCAGCTACGGGATTGCGAGGGACGGCGGTGTCTGGGATCTCGGTGCGCGAGTGCCAAAGGCGGCGGATCTGAAAAGCTACCTGCGGCTGAGGGCTGACGGCGGCGCGGGACCCGCGCCCCTCGGCTCGACGATCGATTTTGCGGACGGCGAGTTCACCTACCTGCCGGTGATTCCGAATCCGGACAAGATCCTCTGTGTCGGGGTCAACTACGACGAGCATCGGAAGGAGACCGGGCGCGCGGAAGCCGCATACCCGACCATTTTCACGAGGTTTGCCGATACGCTGGTCGCGCACGGGGCGCCGATTCGGCTACCCGCCGTGTCCACCGCGCTCGACTACGAAGGGGAGCTGGCGGTGATCATCGGCAGGCCGGGGTTTCGGGTGCCGGAGGCGGAGGCGATGTCGATTGTCGCCGGCTACACCGGCTTCAACGACGCGACGCTCCGCGACTGGCAGCGGCATTCGCACCAGTTCACGCCCGGAAAGAATTTTCCGGACACCGGGGCGCTCGGTCCGGAGCTCGTCACCGCCGACGAGCTGCCGCTCGAGCGTCTCGTCGGATGCCGGATCGAGACCCGCCTGAACGGGCAGCTGGTGCAATCGGCGCTGCTCGGCGAGATGCTCTTCTCGATCCCGACGGTGATTGCCTATCTCAGCAGCTTCACTCCTCTGTCGCCCGGCGATGTGATCGCGACCGGTACGCCGGGCGGCGTCGGATCGAAACGCGAACCTCCACTGTTCATGAAGGCGGGAGACGCCGTCGAGGTATCGGTCGAATCGGTCGGCCGGCTGCGCAACCCGATCGCGCCCGAGGAACGATAGCCGGCGCGAGCCGCGCCATCGTGCCGACGGGTGGTGCTGAAGGTCCCTTGTGTTATTGTGCCGCCATGAGCACACCTGAACTGTCCCGTCGTTCATTTCTCGGAATGGCGGCCGCGCTTCCGTTCGCGGCATCCGCGGCGCTCCGGGCCGCCAAGCATGTGCCGGTCGGACTCGAGCTCTACTCGGTGCGCACGGAACTCGCGAAGGACCTGCTCGGCACCGTCGCGGCGGTCGGCAAGATGGGCTACCAGGTGGTCGAGTTCTACGCGCCGTACCTCGAGTGGACGCCTGAAACGGCAAAGGGCGTTCGCAAGGTGCTCGACGACTCGGGCCTGAAGTGCCACTCCACGCACAACAACGGTCCTTCGTTCACCGCCGATGGCCTGAAGAAGGCGATCGAGCTGAACCAGATCATCGGCAGCAAGTACCTCATTATGGCCAGCGCGCCTCGGGCCACGACCGCCGATGCGTGGAAGACGCTCGGCGATCAGCTCACGGCCGTGTCGGAACAGCTCAAACCGATGGGTATGGCGACCGGCTATCACAACCATCAGACCGAGTGGCGGCCGGTGGACGGCAAGCGGCCGATGGACGTCCTCGCGGCAAGCACGCCGAAAGACGTGGTCCTTCAATTCGACGTGGGCACCTGCGTCGAGGTCGGGGCGGACCCGATCGCCTGGATCAAGGCCAACCCCGGACGTATCAAGAGCGTGCACTGCAAGGACTGGGGGGCGGGCCCGGAACGCGGTTACGCCGTCGCGTTCGGCGAAGGCGACGCACCGTGGAAGCGCATCTTCGCCGCGGCGGAAGCGTCGGGCGGGGTCGAGTACTACCTGATCGAGCAGGAGGTCAGCGGCCCGGCGGGCCAGGTGGCGATGGCGCAGCGCTGCATGGACAACTACAAGAAGCTGAGAGCCTGACACAGCGCTGACAGGTGCCGGCGCCCAGCCGTCAGAAGGCGCTCTTGATCACGCCGCCGTCGACCCGCAACGCTGCGCCGGTCGTGGCTGACGCCAGCGGGCTCGCCAGATACGCGACCAGCGACGCCACTTCTTCAGGCGTCGCGAAACG
>JBDTSX010000444.1:0-4887 GCA_039930925.1 Acidobacteriota bacterium
GCGTCCCCCTCGATGACGACTTCATCCACGCCGTCGATTTCCTGGAGCCGCACCTGGACGCTCTGCTTCAGCGAGGTCGGGAGGTTCTTGCCGACGTAGTCGGCCTTGATCGGCAGCTCGCGATGCCCGCGATCGACCAGAACGATCAGCTGAATCGCGCGCGGCCGCCCGAAATCAATCAGCGCGTCCAGCGCAGCACGAATCGTCCGGCCCGTGTACAACACGTCGTCCACCAGCAGAATCAACCGATCGTCGATGGAGAACGGGATTTCGGTGCGCCGGATGACGGGCTGCGGCCCGACGGCATGCCGCATCAGGTCGTCGCGGTACAGGGTGATGTCGAGGGACCCGGTGGGCACCTCTTCGCCGTTGATGTCGTGGAGCGCACGCGCGATCCGCCGGGCGAGCGGCACGCCGCGGGTGCGGATTCCGACCAGCGCGATCTCGCTGAGGCCGCGGTTCCGCTCGACGATTTCGTGGGCGATGCGCGTCAGTGCACGCGACATCCGATCGGCGTCCATCACCTGGGGCATGGCAGCCTCGAATCGGTTCCGAAAAATACACCGATGGGGTGCGTTGGACGAGGGAGGAAGACTGACCGAAAAAGGCTCAACGTGCACACCTCTTGGCGACCTCGCAGGGACGCCGTTAAAGAGTTCGCGACGATGGTAACACAGCCGTGTGCCGGCCGACCGCGATCCGGAGCGTCCGGCTTCAGCCGGACGATGTTCGCGGTCTCGTGGCGTCCGGCTTCAGCCGGACGATGTTCGCAGTCTCAAGGGTTGTAGCTCGGGATGAAGACGATCGGCCTCGCCGCGGTGAACGCGCGCTTGAAGAGATCCGCGCGGGCGTAGCCGTCCATGTCCCGCGCGACCGGCAGCCCGAGAAAGTACAGCACCGTCGGCGCGACATCGACGACCGAGCCGCGCTGAAACCGCCCAGGCTCGACCGCGGCGCCGTACGCCAGCAGGAAACCCTCCGGAGCACGCTCGTGCGTGCCGGTGAAGGGCGGATCGCCGAACAGGCGGCCGATCGCCTGCTTGGCCGCGCTGAGCGGCTGCATGCCGAAGCCGGATACGACCACCATCAGGTCGCCGGCCGCGAGCGTGTCCGCGGCGGCGGCGACCTCGCCATCGATAAAGGCGTAGTAGCGGTCGATCGCCTGCGCGAACTGCCGCCGCTCCTCCTCCGGCACGTCCCGGAACGTGCGCGGCTGGGTGTAGCGCAGGTAGTAATGGCCGACCGTGTCGAGGCCGTCGTAGCGCAGCGCGACCAGCCGGGGATCGGTCTGCAGCCTGAGATCGTGCAGCGCCCGGCTGTATGCCCGATCCCGGTTCATCGCCGACGTCTCCGGCGAGCCAGCCGCCGCGGGGCCGCGCGCCCCGCGCAGCGCCAGGTCGGAGGCGAGCGTCGCGGCGAATGCCGAATCGAGCAGCGGCAGGATCGCCGGCGGCCAGGCCGCGTGCTCGAACTCCGGGATCGAACCCACGAGCTGGTGAGCGCGGTCGCTCACGATGAAGCCGTCGGTGGGCTCCGCCGGATAGGTCAGCGGCCACCGCACGATGCCTACTGGAAGCCCCGCTTCCGCGGCAATCGACCACAGCGGGCGTGCGCGCCAGATGGTCGAGACGTTCGGCTGATCCCGGATCAGCCCAAGGTGCACCAGCGCGTGCGAAAAAATGTAGTCGGGCAGGAGGTCCACCGCGCGGTCGTCGTCGCGGGCGAAGTACGAGGCCGCGGATCGCACCCCGTTCTTCGACCCATACATCCCGGTCGCGACGGCGGCCCATACCGGATCCGGCTGTGTCGGCCGGACCGTCGCCAGATCGATCAGGGCGCCTCGTTCGAGCAGGCGCGCGAATCCGGGCAGCCGTCCCTCGGCGACCCGCGGCAAGATGTAGTCGAGCGAGCCTCCGTCGAGCAGCAGCATGATCACCCGCGGGCCGAGCGGCGCCGGCCGATGCGGAGCCGTCGCGTCGAGGGCGAAGGCCATCGGCGGACGCGGCGCCACCCCGGGGCCCCGAGCCGCGAGCGGCAGCGCGACCGATGCGAACGCGGCGATGACGAAGAGCCAGGCGCCGACGCGACTGCCGCGGCGGCCGAATGAGTAGTGGGCGACCGCGAGCCCGAGCAGCACCGCCGCGGACGCGGTCGTCGCAATCGCCCCCGACGTCATCCGCTGCGCGGCGACGTCGGTGAGTCCGGCGCTGAACCCGCGCAGGTTCAGCCACATCAGCGTCGCCGCGACCGCGGCCGAGGCCGCCGCCGTCCACGCCAGCACCCTCACGCTGGCCCACCCCGGCGAGAACGCATCGAGCGCGAAAAATTCCCGCGCCAGCATGACGAGATAGAACACCACCGCGAGGTGCACGCCGTAGAGCAGGCTGTGCGTCGCATACCATCGCCACGAGGTCATCGAGAGGAGCGGAATCTGCGGATTCAACTGCAGCACGAGGATGGTGAGATAGCCCGCCCCGAGCGCGCCGGCGAGCAGCGCGTTCGTGAGCATGCGCAGGAACCGCATCATGCAAGTGTATACTTCGCGTATGCCCGTCGACGTCGACGCTGTGGTGATCTCCAACACCCGGTTGTCGGAGGAGTACAGCGTCGTTGCGCTGGCGGCGCCCACCGTGGCGGCGCTCGCGCGCCCCGGCCAGTTCGTGATGATCAAGCCCGGACGCGGCGGCGATCCCTTGCTCCGGCGCCCCTTCTCGATCTTCGAGATCCTGCGCGACGAGCACGGGGCGCTCACCGGCCTGTCACTCCTCAACAAGCGCATCGGCGTCGGCACCGGTCTCCTCTACGAAGTGGAGCCCGGCGCTCGCATCGCGTGCCTCGGCCCGCTCGGTCGTCCGTTCGAGCCGGTCGACCCGCCCGCCGAAGCGTGGATGGTCGCCGGCGGCGTCGGCCTCGCGCCGTTCGTGACGCTCGCTGAAGCGCTGCGGGCGCGGGGCACGACCACGCGCCTCTTCTACGGCGCACGGCGTGCGTCCGAGCTGTACTCGATCGATCGGTTCGAGCACCTGGGAGTCGATCCGGTGCTGGCGACCGAAGACGGCGGCCGCGGAGCGAAAGGCCTGGTCACCGGGCCGCTCGACGCCGCGCTCGACGCCGCCCCTGCGACGCTCGATCTGCGGCTGTATGTGTGCGGTCCGACACCGATGATGCGCGCGGTCGCCGCGCGCGCCGCCGCGCACGGCGGCCGCGGCGATGTGTCGCTCGAACAGGTGATGGGCTGCGGTCTCGGCGGCTGCTACAGCTGCGTCGTGCTCGCCCGGGACCCTTCCGGCACGCCGCACTTCGTCCGCTCGTGCCTCGACGGTCCCGTCTTCGACGCGGACCGCATCCTCTGGGACGCCCTCGCGCACTGACATGGACCTTTCTGTTTCGATCGGCTCACTGACGCTCGCCAATCCGCTGATTGCCGCCAGCGGCTGCTTCGGCTATGGCGTCGAATACGCCGACCTCGTCGACCTGTCGTCGCTCGGCGGCGTCGCGGTCAAGGGCCTGTTCCTCGCGGAACGCGAAGGCCACCCCCCGCCGCGCATCGTCGAAACCCCTTCCGGAATGCTCAACGCGATCGGGCTCCAGGGGATCGGCGTGGATCGCTTCGTCCGCGAGAAACTGCCCGAGCTGCGCCTGCGCGGGGCGGTGGTCATCGTGAACATCTGCGGGACGACGATCGACGAGTACTGCGAGATCTCCCGGATCCTGTCGGACCACGAGGGGGTGGCGGCGATCGAGCTGAACATTTCCTGCCCGAACATCAAGGCGGGCGGCATCACCTTCGGATGCAGCCTGACCGGCACCCACGACGTGGTGAGCGCAGTGCGCAAGGTCACGCGGCTGCCGATCATTCCGAAGCTGACGCCGAACGTCACCGACGTCGCCTCGTTCGCGCGCGCCGCGGAAGCGGCCGGAGCCGACGCGGTCTCGCTCGTCAACACGTTCCTGGCGATGGCGATCGACGTGCACACCCGGCGCCCGAAGCTGACCAACATCGTCGGCGGGCTGAGCGGACCGGCGATCCGTCCGATTGCCGTCCGGATGGTCTACGAGTGCCGCCAGGCGGTGAAGCTGCCGATCATCGGCATGGGCGGGATCGCGACCGCGGAGGACGTCCTCGAGTTCATGATCGCCGGAGCCAATGCGGTGCAGGTCGGCACCGCGAATTTCGTGGATCCGTTCCTCTGGGCGCCGATGCTCGACGGCATCCGCGCCTACATGGCGCGGCACGACATCACCCGGCTCTCCGACCTGACCGGCAGCATCGACACGACCAAGCGGGAGACGGCGTGGATCAGCTCCTGATCGCACTGGACGTCGAGACCGGCGCCCGGGCGCTCGGCCTCGCCGACTCACTTCGAGGCGTGGCCGGCGGTTTCAAGATTGGCAGCCGCCTGTTCACGTCCGAAGGCCCGTCGATCGCGCGGGCGCTGGTCGAACGCGGCGACCGCGTCTTCCTCGACCTGAAGTTCCACGACATTCCCAACACCGTCGCGACGGCGGTCGAGGCGGCCACCTCGCTCGGCGTGTGGATGCTCAACGTGCACGCGTCAGGCGGCACGCGCATGATGCAGGCGGCGCGCGACGCGGCGCGCGACACCGCGGCACGCATCGGCGCGGCGCCGCCGCTCGTGATCGCGGTCACGGTGCTGACGAGCATCAACGCCGCCACGCTCGGCGAGACTGGTGTGCCGGGCGAGGTGATGGATCAAGTCGTCCGTCTCGCCACGCTCGCACAAGCCGCGGGACTCGACGGTGTGGTCGCTTCAGCCCAGGAAACTGCCGCCATCCGGCAGCGTTGCGGACCCGATTTCACGATCGTCACCCCGGGCATCCGCGGCGGCGGATCGACAACGTCCCGGGCCGGAGTTCGGGCACATT
>JBDTSX010000445.1:0-4844 GCA_039930925.1 Acidobacteriota bacterium
ATCGCAATCCGCTCGCGAACGTGACGCCGGCCTTGGCGTTGATCTGCATCTGGTTGATGCCCGGGATCTGCATCTCGATCGGATCTTCGAGCGTGATGATGTTGTTGGTCGAGGACTTGATCGAGTTGAGCGAGCTGTACAGGGTCGACGTCTTGCCGCTGCCGGTGGGACCGGTGACCAGGATCATGCCCTGTGCGTTCGACAGGAACGACTGGATCAGCCGCAGGTTCTCGGCCGACAGCCCGAGCTGGTCGATCGGCAGGATCCCCTTGTCGGCGTTGAGCAGCCGGATCACGATCTTCTCGCCGAACTGTGTCGGCAGGGTCGAGACCCGCAGATCGATGCGGCGCCCCTCGATCCGCAGCCGGCAGCGCCCGTCCTGCGGCTTGCGGCGTTCGGAGATGTCCATCCCGGACATGATCTTGAGGCGCGAGATCGTCGCATCCTGCAGATGATGGGGGATCATCAGCACGTCGCGCAGCATCCCGTCCACACGCTGTCGGACGTGCAGCTCCTTTTCGTGCGGCTCGATGTGCAGGTCGCTGGCCCCGGCTTTGGCCGCGTCGCTGAGGACCAGGTTGACGAGCTTGACGATTGGCGGCAGGAGGACGTTCTTGGCGAGGGCGGCGGGATCGACCAGGTCGTACTCACCGTCGGGGGCCGCCTCCACCTCGCCGGCCGGCGCGGTGGCCTCGAGCATGTCGTAGGTCGTCGTCGGCGCAGCTTCCGGATACAACTCCGCGAGCAGCTCCCCGAGCCACGTCTCGGTGACGACGACGGCCACGACTTTCTTGCCGGCGCGGAATTCCACGTCCTGCAGGATCGAATAGTCCATCGGGTTGGTGACGGCCACGCGCAGCACGCCGCCAGCCAGTGCGAGCGGCGCGACGGCGTGCCGGCGGCAGAACGCTTCGGGGAGCAGCGCCACGACCGCCTCGGCGACCGCCGGCGGATCGCCGCCAAGGAACTCGAGGTGCAGTGCCGACGCGATCGCCGCGGCCACGGCCGATTCGTCGGCGAGCCCGAGACCGGCCAGCGCGAATCCAAGCGTCGTCGCCTGGCGCGACTGCGCCTCGACACCGAGGGCGAGCCCGGCGGCATCAATCACGCCGTTGCGGATCAGCAAGTCACCGACGAATCCGTGTCCGCTCATGCCGGTCCCATGGCGGCTCGCTGGGCAGTCAGCGCGTCGTGAACCCGAACCAGCTCCTGCTCGATTTCCGCCAGCAGCGGCGGCGCGAGGGTGCCGCCCGTCGCCGGCGCCACCTGTCCTTCGACCTCGGCGCAGAGGGTGGCGAGACGGGACGCGCCGATGATCATCGAGCTGCCTTTCAGGCTGTGTGCGACGGCGTTCAAGGCCGGGTTGTCGCCGCGGCCGGCGGCGTCCTTGAGGGTGGTGACCCGGGCGTCAGCCTCGTGGAGAAACTGATCGATCAGGCGCCGGGTGAAGTCCGGCGCGCCGGCATCCAGGAACACCCCGATCACGGCGAGGTCAAGCGTGTCGGCCGGCCCGGTGCTCGCGGAGGCATGGCGCCGGATACAGGCAATCAACTCCGCTTTCGGCGGCAGCTTCACGAGATAGTCCTTCGCCCCGGCGGCGAGCGCGCGGGCGCGCGTCGCGGCATCGTCGTTGCCCGACAGCACGACGACCGGTGTGGCGGCGGTCGGCGGATTGGCGCGGAAGGAGGCGACGAGCGTCAGCCCGTCGCCGTCGGGCATCACCAGATCCTGCAGCACGACGGCGGGTGACAGCCGGTTCGCGGCCGCGACGGCGTCGCGCGCGGAGAGGCAGCAATGCAGCTCGATGTCGCGCTCGGATTGGAGCAGCATCCGCACGGCCGCGCCGACGAACGCCTGATCGTCCACGAGCAGCACGACAATCGGCCGCACGCCAGCAGGCGGCGGAGAAGCAGGGTCTTGGGTCGAGTCGATCATGCGCCGTTTTGAATCGTAGGAGCGTTGAGAACCCGCGGCTGTACAAAAGCGCACAGTCAGGGGCGGTCGCCGGCCCGCCTGAGCCCGGGGTTTGCTATCGTGGAGCGATGTATTCCAGAGAGGAACTGGCCGACGGATTTCGAGCGCTGGGAATCGCACCGGGGGACACGGTCATGGTCCATGCATCGGTGCGCTCGGTGGGCGAAGTGGCGGGCGGACCGGATCAGATTCACCTGGCCTTGAAGGACGCGCTGACCGATCAGGGGACCCTGATGATGTACGCGAGTTGCCCGTCCTACTACGACGAGGTCGATCGCGGAAATCTGACCGCCGAGCAGGAACGGGAAGTGCGCGAGAAACTGCCCGCCTTCGATCCGCTGACGGCACGGTCGGCGCGAGACAACGGCGCCCTGGTCGAGCTGCTGCGCACCTATCCCGGTTCAATCGTCAACCCGCACGTCGCGCGCTTCGTCGTCTGGGGACGGCACGCCGGCCTGCTGCTCTCGCATCAGCCGTGGAGCTATGCGCTCGGCAGCGGATCCGCGCTCGACCGTTTCATGCAGCTGGACGGCCGTATCCTCCTGCTCGGCTCCGATCACGACGCCACGACCTTCCTCCACTACGCCGAGCACATCGTCGATATCCCGGACAAACGCGTGGCGCGGTACAAAGTGCCGGTCAGCGAGAATGGTCGACGAATCTGGCGCGACATGGAAGAGTTCGACACCTCGGACCAGGGCGCCCATCCCCACTGGCCCGAGCGATTCTTTGCGCGCCTGGTCGACGCGCATCTCGCGCGCACCGACAATCGCGGAGGGTTTGTCGGGACCGCGCCGTCCGTGCTGTTCGACGCTCGCGGACTACACGAGCTCGCCCTGCGCGTGATGAAGGCTGTCGCCGCCAACCCCAGGGCGGCGGACAGCCTGGAGACGTGATCAGCGGCTATTCGAAGGTGACGTAGCGCTTCAGCCGGTCGGTTTCCTTCTGGCCGACGTACTTGCCGATTTCCTTGTCGAACTGCGCCCAGGACTTCCAGGGGCGATACTCCTTGAACTCGCGGACCATGCGTGCGCCTGCCCCGGGAATCGTGAGGATGTCCTCATCCGTCGCGGTGTTGAGATTGACCGGAATGAACGCGTACTGCGCGAGCTTCGCGGTCGCGGGGGCGCCAACGTACTTCCCGATTTCCTTGTCGAACTGCGCCCATGATTTCCAGGGGCGATACTCCGCGAACTCGCGCACCATCCGCGGACCCGCCCCCGGGACGAGCAGGATTTCTTCCGGCGTGGCGGTGTTCAGGTTGATGTGCACGAACGCTTTTTCGTAGAAGTCCATCGCCTGCGGCTGCGTGAGCCCCTGAGCGATCAGAAAGGTGTTCAGCTCGGTGATGCTCTTGAATGGCCGCACGCCGACCAGCGCCTTCGCAATCGCCGCGGTCATGTGCGGCATGCCGGCGAGGTCCTTCTCCAGAGCGGTGTTCGCATCCACCACTCCCTGCGACTTTCCGACCTGCGCGTGGACCGTCGGCGCGGGGAGCGCGAGCGCAGTCACCGTCAACGCCGCGACGACCAGATGGCTGATGAATCTCATGTTCTCTGTCTCCTGTGGGCCGGCGGCATGCCGGCGCTAGAACGGCCTACCCGAGGGATGCTGATAGGTGTAGGCCAGACCGATCAGCCCCATCTGCACCATCGCCCCGGGCGCGAGAGCGGGGGGCGTCTTGGCGGCGATGGCCTTCCAGAACAGAGCGGCCCCGGCAATCGAGGGATCGACCTCGCGCTGAAACGCCACGTTCGCGACGAAGTGGAAGTAGACGCCGAGCCCGCCGGCCAGGATGAAAAGGAGCATCAGGATCTGCAGGCTCGTGAGGCTGGCGCGTCCCGGCCTGACCGCCTGCCAGATCGCGGCACCCATCGCCGCCGCGAGGAGCACCAGCGGTACCAGTTGAAGCGGCGCCTCGTCGTGCTTCAGCAGGAGCAGCTCGGTCGCGGTCCCGGCCATGCCCACCATCAGCACCAACAGGAGTATCCGCCGGACCGTCCGGAGTGTAGGCGCCTCGTCGTAGTCACCGGCCATGTCGCATTCGCGGACTCCGATTTTAGCGTACGGCTCTGACGCTGAACTGCTGCCACGGAAGTGTCATGAAGTGGTCTCAACCGCGATCGTCCGACTGAAGCCGGACGCCACGGACGGTTGAAGCCGGACGCCACGGACGGTTTGAAGCCGGTCGGCACGGACGGTTTGAAGCCGACTCGTGGGTGACCCGTTCAAACGGCGACGTGTGGCTTCCGCCTTCCGGCGGAAGAAGCCGTCGTCAATCGACGAAGACGCGCACCTTCCGAGGCGTGACGTAGACGCGGTCGCCGGGCTCGATCCCGAGGCGCTCGAACTGATCCCGCCCGAGCTCGGCGCGGATCGACGGACCGTCAGGCACGGCAAGCTCCAGCTTGACCATGGCTCCGGCGACCGCTGACTCCTCGAGAATCGTCCACAACCCGCCGCCGGTCTCGCTCCGGCTCACGTCGAACTCATGCGGCTTGGTATACGCGGTGGCGTTTCTCGGCGCGTTATCGGTGTGCACGGGATAGTCCACCGCGAGTGGGCCGAACACGCCGCGGCCGGCCTCGACCCGGCCGTGAAAGACGTTGACGGTCCCAAGGAAGCTGATCACGAACGGGGTGGCGGGACGCTCGACGACATCGTCCGGCGTGCCCTCCTGCACGATCACCCCATGGTTCATGACGGCGACGCGGTCGGCCAGCTCCAGCGCCTCCTCCTGGTCGTGGGTGACGAACACGCTCGTCAGGTGGATGTCGTCGTGCAGCCGGCGCAGCCACTGCCGGAGCTCCATGCGCACCTTGGCGTCGAGCGCGCCGAAGGGCTCGTCGAGGAGCAGCACCTTCGGTTCG
>JBDTSX010000446.1:0-4809 GCA_039930925.1 Acidobacteriota bacterium
GTCACTTGGTCAGCGCGCTGATGTTCGGTGTCAAATACGGCGTGATCCAATGTCCACGGCGCGGCATGAGTCTCGGGCTCGGGATCCTGGCTGCCTGCTGCGGGCACGCGCCTCGCCCAGCGGAGTCGCGAATGGCCACCGCCCTGGCCCCAGCGTGCCCTCTGAACGCTCCTGGCGCTTGCCGTGTTGGATGCGATGCCGATCCGCCGCGCAAGACGTTCGACGCGGCGCCGGATCTTTCCGGGATCAATGTGACTGGCCTCCGCGGATCGGTCATCGCCGAAGTTCTGGTTGACGAGACGGGCGAGGTGAAGGGCGTTTGCGTTCTTCGCAGTGTGCGCGAGGACGTCGACCTGCGAGCGGTGGATGCGATCCGACAATGGCGCTTCGAACCAACCAGGCTACGCCGTCCGGCGGCAAGGGGCGCGCTCGTGCCTGTGGTCATGACCGTCTCCGCGTCGATTGGACGGTAACCCACCCGACTGGCTGGACCCGTCAGCCGCGACGCTCGTCTGTGCTGAATGCGGCCGAATCGAGTGGTATGCGAGCGCGCCCGAAGCGATGAGCGGCCCGGGCGCGGCTTAACAACACGATGCCTGGGCGACGCAGTATGCTCCTGGATGGTCGCGACGAATCCGTGAAGCCCGGAGGAAGCCATCAACAGTCAGGACACCGGGAGGAAACATCGTGCGGGTGATGCCTGCGTCCAAAAGGCGTCCTGCGCGATGGTAGACTCGGCGCAAATGCGTTCCTCGCAGGCGCTGACGCGCGAACCGTCTGCACTGTGCCAGACAGGAGTCCGATGGCTAAAGTCGCATCGTTCCACACGAACTCACTCGAATATCTCCCCAAGCACCGCGAGGTGTATCACGACAAGAACACCTGCCCAGACGGCAAGAAAATCCGCACCAAGCACCGAGCCGTCGGCTACGGCGACAAGAAACACTGCTCCGCGTGCGACAAAGTCGCGTAAGCCGGACCGGGGGGCGGTCATGGCGACGCGGTGGCCGCGCCCCGCGACGAGAGAGGAATCCGACCGGTCACTGGACAGCACCGAGGCTCGGACGCGCGCGGTTGCCAGCACGAACGAACGTGCCTGACTGCGATACACTGCGCGCGCGGTCGGCGCTGACGTGGTGACCGAGTTGAGCGGGACGCCTGGATTGGAGACCCTCATGAGATCATGGCTACGGCCACTTTCACTGGCGTGCGGGGTGTGTGTGCTGTTCGCGGCCACCGCGGAGAGCCAGTCCTATTCGAGCAGCATCACCGCGCCGTACCGCGTCACGCCCAACGTCACCTATCTCACGGCCAACAACTTCGAAGCCAAGCTGGATGTCTACTCGCGTGCCGATTCGCCGGGACCGCATCCGACGCTCATCTTCATTCACGGCGGCGGGTGGACCGGCGGCACGAAGGAGGCCTCCGTCGTCAGCCTCCTGCCGTACCTTGAAATGGGCTGGAACGCCGTCAACGTGGAATATCGACTGGCGCGTGTGTCGCAAGCGCCCGCCGCAGTTGAAGACTGCCTCTGCGCACTCCGGTGGGTGATTCGCAATGCCAAACAGTATGGTTTCGACCCGGCGCGGCTCGTCGTCTCCGGCGGATCGGCTGGAGCACATCTCGCGTTGACCACCGGTCTGGTCCCTGCGTCAGCCGGACTCGACCGTCAATGTCCGGGGCAGGAGGAGTTGAAGGTCGCGGCGATCGTGAATTGGTACGGCATCACCGACGTGGCCGACCTGCTCGAGGGCCAGAACATGAAAGCCTACGCGGTGCAATGGCTTGGCAGCGCGCCGAATCGTGTGGAGATCGCCAGACTGGTGTCGCCGCTCACCTACGTCCGGCCCGGGATCCCTCCGATCATCACCATCCAGGGCGACGCCGACCCGACCGTGCCGTACAGCCACTCGGTCCGCCTGCAGGCGGCCTTGAAGACCGCCGGTATCGACCACGAGCTCGTGACCATCCCTGGCGGGAAACACGGCAACTTCACCCGCGCCGAGAATCAGAACGCTTACGTCGCGATCAAGGCGTTCCTCGCGAAACACGGCCTGGCGTCGGCGGCACCGAGCAACTGAGGGTCACGGTCAGACAGCCCGGCGGACTGCGCCGATCGACGCCGCTCGACACACGCGCAGGTCGGGCCGCGCGGGCGCCGATTATTTTCGCACCGCGCCCGGATCCCCGGTCGGCGTCGGCGCCGGAGCGGTTGGCCCCGCGGCCGCGTGCTTCAGGAACTTGTCCGCCCACGGGATGAAATATTTCCAGTTCGGGCCGTCGGTGTGTCCGCCGTCGTGCTGACGCCACGCCAACTGACCGTCGAGCACGCTGACGTTGACCGCCGGCATCTTCTCTTTCGTGTGGTCGTCCGACACGCCGAGGTCCTTCGCACCGAGTAGACGGAAGACCGGCTGCGACGCCACCGCGGCCATGTAACTGCCCTGCTGATCGAGCCACTTCGCATCGCCTCGTTCGGGGACGCCGTAGCTGACGAAGGTGAGGCGCGGCGCGCAGAGCGCGAGCAGCTCGTGCGCATCGACCGGCAGATCGCCGGCCGTCTTCCGGCCGAAGGTCGACTCTTCGGTCCCGTATTTGAGGAAGTTGCCGGCCATCCAGTGGTATTCGCCGGAGCCGGTGAGGTTCTCGACCGCTTCGCCCCAGTTCCGTCGATGGAGCTTCGCGCCGCCCTCGCCGGACGAGCCGATCAGTACTACGGCGAAACGCTGATCGTAGGCCATCGTCACGAGCGCCGCCTTCCCGTAGCGCGAGACCCCCTCGATGCCGATTTTCTTCGCGTCAACGCCCTGGTCGGTTTCGAGATAGTCGAGGCCCCGCGACGCGCCCCACGCCCAGGCGCGCAGCGCGCCCCAGTCGTCGGGCTTGCGAAACTGGCCTTTGTTGACGAGACCAATCACGCCCTTGGTCAGACCCGCGCCGTGGTCGGCCTGAATGCTGCCGGGATTGATCGACGCGTAGCCCCACCCGTCCGCGATGAGCTGTTCGGTCGCGGGCGGATCCGATGGAACCGGCGGCGCGCCACCCGGAGGACCGCCGACACCGGGGCCAAAGCCTCGGGCAGGCGGCGGCGGAGCACCGGGCGCGGGAGGCATGCCGGATCGTCCACCGAACATCATCATCACCGGCACGGGCTTGGTCGCGTTCGCCGGCGTGACGACGGTCATCAGGATGTCGACGCTGATCTCGGGGAACGCCGAGTTGTCCACCTTGCCGACGAGCTCCTTGCCGACCACGGCGCGTCCGCCGACCATAAGGCCTTCAGTTCGCGCAACCGTCCACGTCACCCTGGGTGCGTTCTTCGGGACCCGGCCGAGCACTTCGCGATCGAACTGTTCGACGATCTCGGGCCGCCGCTGCTTCCACCACATGTCGGCGCTCGTCACCGTCTTGCCGTTCTCGAGCGTCAGCACGCCCGGAAGGGTCGGATACGGGTTCGCGAGCGCGTCGTCGTAGTTGGCGTGATTCGGCGCCGACTCGGTGCCGCTCGGCCCCGGCCGCAAGGCTGTGATGCCCAGCTGCTCCATCATGTTCTTGTGATCGGCCGCGGTGGCGGCGGCGTTGGGATTGGTGGGCGGCACGGGCGCCGCCTGCGTCGGAGCGGCGGCAGGCTGCTGTGCGATGGCGCGCACGGAGAGCGCCGGCATCGCGGCGCCGGCGGCAACACAGGCGCAGCCGGCCAGCTGGAAAAATCGTTGGATGTGCATCGGACCTTGCCTCATCTCACCGCGAAAACCAGGGACAGGCGAACCGGATAGCTCGGGGAGGCATCATACAGCCACCCACGAGTCGCGTCACAAAGACCTGTCCGCGAGGCCCCTGCCCGGTCAGGTCATCGCGCGCATGACGGCACTCTCCGCAACCGCACTAGTCCAAAGAAGTTCGAACCAACGCGGTCATTAAGTCTCCGCCAGGGGTGACACTCCGGATTCGAGGGGTCATCCCGACCCACCAATCACGTCCCAAACCACTGAACACGCTGCGGTTACGGTTCTCAGCCGACATCAGCCGGTGGCGGAGATGTGTTTGCTCTTTCGTCTGCCGGCGATTGCCGCTCCGGGGATTTCCTTCGGCCGCAGATCCGCGCATCCGACTGACCTGACCTTGTGACCATGCTTCCCGATTCAACAGATCTCGAACCGGCCCTGTCGAAGGACCGGCCGGCCCCGTTTCAGGCCGTCCCGCACCGCCCGCTCGCGCGCAGCGCGTTCCACCTGGTGCTCGGGCAGGGTGCGACCACCGTACTGGCCGTGCTGCTCACCGGAGCGATCGGACGCGCGCTCGGCCCCGCGGACTTCGGCAGCTGGTATCTGCTGACCACCACGACCGGGTTCGCCTACGTGTTCGTGGACTGGGGTTACGCCAACTACGTGATTGGGGAGATCGCGAGGCGCCCGAACCGCGCCGGCGAGCTGGCCGGCACGGTACTCGCGCTGCGCGCACTCACGGCCGTCGTCGTCTGCGTTCCCGCGATCTTCAGCGCGTGGCTGCTCGGACACGGAGCCCGGATGTGCGAGCTGGTCGTCCTCAACATCGCCGCGAGCATGCCGATGTATCTGCTGACCTCGTTCACGTGGGCGCTGCGCGCGCGTGAACGGATGGATCTGGACGCGGCGATCAGCGTCGTGTTGAAGCTGCTGATGGTGGTCGTGACGGTCGCGGCGCTGGCCGCCGATCTCCGGCTGCCCGGCGTCATCCTGGCCCAGGGCGTGGCGGGTGCGATGGCGTTCGCGGTGGCGTGGCGGCTCTACCAGCGCGCGGGGCTCACCCGGCTGCGGGCGCCTGTCGTCA
>JBDTSX010000447.1:0-4778 GCA_039930925.1 Acidobacteriota bacterium
GGATACTTCGTGAAATAGTCGGCGCCGACCAGGCCGGCGGTGATCGTCGACATCTGGAATTGAAACTTGACCAGTTTCGGATCGAGCAGCTCGAACAGCTTGTCGTAGGTCCGGACGCCGTCCACCATCGACAGCTCGAAGCCCTCGTTGTGCAGCCCCTGCTGCATGCCGTTCTTCGCCGCCACGGCGGCGATGGTGTTGTATTCCTCGGCCGCCTTCTTGACGTCGTCGAGCGTCGCCACGCCGTCCTTCACCGGCCCGCCGAGTGACGCGGTGATCATCTGGGTGATGCCGATCTCCTTGGCCCAGTCGATGCTCTGCTGCTGCGTCGCTCTGAGCTCCGGCATGCTGAAGTGCGAGCTCTCGCACCGGATGCCGTGATCCGCCATGATTTTCTTCGTCGCCTTGGCATCGGAGAACACCAGGAACTCGTTCTTGTAGCCGATCGGCGAGCACAGCTCGAGCCTCGTGACGCCGATCTCCTGCATCGACTGGCAGAACGCCGGAAAGTCCTTGAGCAGCGGCCGGTGCGGGTAGGTCTGGCTGCCGATCGGCAGCCCGAGCGGATTGGCGTAGAGCTTCGTCGCGCTCGCCGCCAGGAACCCGGCAACGGCTGCGTCGGTGGCGGTCTTCTTGAAAAACTCGCGTCGTGAAATCACAGCCATGCACGTCTCCCACTCGTGGCAACGGTCCGTGAACAGGCACGGGGACCGGCGGGTATACTCTCACAATTCGGCATCAACCGAGATCGCACGCCCCTGGCGCACTGAAAAACATGACCGCGTACCTGGCTCTCGCCTCTGTAGTGCTCGGCCTCTCGATCGGTCCCATGCAGGCCGGGTCGCGGCTGGAGCGGATTCAGCGGCGCGGGGTGCTGGTCTGCGGCATCGAGCCGGCGGTGGCTGGATTCGCCGAGCTCGACGCGCAGGGCCGCTACCGCGGGCTCGATGTCGATGTGTGCCGCGCGGTCGCCGCCGCGATCTTCGGCACGCCGGACAAGGTCAGGTACGGGACCGTGTCGAGCGTGGCTGACTTCCTGCGCACGGACGAGATCGACGTGGTCTCGCGCCGGCTGACGTGGGAGCTGCGGCGCGAAGCGCCGCTCGGCCTCCTCTTCGGTCCGATCACCTTTTACGACGGCCAGGGATTTCTCGTCTCGAGGACGCTTGGCGTCACCAGCCCGGAGCAGCTGGCCGGCCGGCCCCTGTGCGTTGCCGGTGGGACGGTCTTCGAGTTCAACGTGACCACCTGGTTCAACGCGCACGGTCGCGAGATCCGGAAGGTTCTGCTCGAGTCCGCCTCGAAGTTCGGTGACATTGCCGACGCGCTGGCGACAGGCCGCTGCGGCGCCTACACCGCGGACGTCTCGGAGCTCGGAGCGATCCAGCTGGCCCTGCCATCGCCCGGCGACTTCCACATCCTCACCCAGCAGATTTCTCGAGAGCCGCTCGCGCCCCTGGTCCGCCAGGACGATCCACGGTTCTTCAACATTCTGAGGTGGACGATCTTCGCGCTCATCAACGCCGAAGAGCTCGGCGTCACGGCCGCCAATGCCGACGACATGCGCCAGAGCCCGAACGTCGACGTCCAGCGCCTCCTCGGCGTCGTCTCCGGAAACGGCAAGGCGCTCGGGCTCGACGAGACGTGGGCCTATCAGGCGATCAAGGCGGTTGGCAATTACGGCGAGATGTTCGACCGCAACGTCGGGCGGCAGAGCGCGATCGGGCTGGAGCGCGGTCTGAATCGGCTGTCGACGGACGGCGGACTGATGTACGCGCCGCCACTTCGCTGAGGGGGCGCGGCGAGCGGGATCCGGGATCCGAGTCCCGGCAGCGTCAGGCCGCGCCAGTCGCTACTTGGCGACGACCGGATCGAGCACGAAGGTATCGAGCGCCACCGCCCCGAGCTTGTTCGGCACCTTCGGCGCCCTCACCGTCTTGTAGCCGGCCTTGGTGATGGTGATCTCGATCTGAGCCGGGTCCACCGCCTTGCCAAGCCCTTGGATCGCCTTGCCGATGTCGGGGCTGCGGAAGTGCCCGGGCGCGTCGTTGCGGAAGGGAAAGTTCATCCCGACGTTCTTGGCCGCGATCGTGACCATCAGTTTGTCGAGGACGTTCCCTTTGCTGTCCTTGACCTGGCCCGAGTAATAGAGCACCACCTTGCCGTCGCGCTCGGCTTCGAAGAACTCCGCGCCGTTGGCGTAGACCGCCACCGAGGCGGCCAGTGCGAGCGCGGCGGCCCCGACGAGTGTGGCGATCCGGATGCGCAGCGTCATACCAGCCTCCCTGAACTTTTTATAGCAGCCGGGCGGCAGCGAGTCAACGAACAGCACGGCAGCCGTCGGCCGTCTGGACGGCAGATAATCGAGCCCTCGGCTGTCGCCGCTGCGCGTCAGGACACGGGATCAGTAAAACCACCGCCGCTCGTAGACGAGAATCCCGACCAGCAATGCCGCCGGCACGCCCCACACCCACTCCTGTGGCAGGCGGGCGGCCCACGTGCGCGGCACGATCAGCGAGACCACCGCGCTGACGACCGCGGCGCCGGCCAGCCAGCTATACCAGAGGATCGGCGGCCCCGCCGTCTCCATCGGCTGGGCGTCACGGTAGAACGCGCCGAGTACCGGGTAGTAGCGGAAGATCGCGTACTTCGTCGATTCGCTGTAGAAAAACAGCGCCATGTAGGCGAGGCCGTAGACGATCGAGAACACCTTGAACCGCTCGGCGCCAATCACGGGAAGAGTCCTTTGATGTTGTTGAGCACCTGGCCGACGAGGAAATTCCACCACACGACGGCCGCCAGCGTCCAGGTCAGGTACTTTCGAGTCCGCGCGCTGTCACGAGCCAGTGGCAGCCGCCAGTACAGCCAGTAAGCCGGAAGCAGCCCGAGCCCCACCGCCGCGAAATGCTCCTTGGTCTCGAACACGCCGTTGGCCGCGCGCAGCTGCATATCCTCGAGCAGCGGCCGGACGTCGATGCGGTAGCGTGGGTAGAGCAGCCCGCCGAGGATGAAGGTGGCGACGAACATCACCACGACGGCGTTGGTGAACGTGGAAGGATTGACGCCGCGAAAACGATTGACGAAGGAATGCGTCGGCCCCGGCCGGCGCGCCACGCTGAACGCCTGGTGGGTGATCGCGCCGAGCAGGCCAATCGCCGTCAGCCCGTGCACGATGAGCAGGATCTGGATCATCGGGACACATCCGTCGACACCGCGGGTTCTGCCAGTATCTCGGCGGCAGCGCGCTCGCCGGATTGCAGGGCGCCTTCCATCCATCCCATCCAGGCGGAGGTGTGTTCGCCGCCGAAGTACACGCGCCCTTCCGGCCTCCAGATATCCGGCATCATAGAAGTCATTTGCCCCGGATGGAAGACCGCGAAAGCGCCGCGCGACCAGGGCTCCACCGCCCAGCGAATCGCCGCCCCCTTCTCGTATTGCTCCCGCAGCGCCGGGAAGGTCTTCGCGACCACGTCGGTCCCCACCCTCAACGCCTGGGCCGCGGTCATCCGGGTCAGCGAATGCCCCATCTCGCCTCCCACAGTCGCGCCCAGTATTCCGCGCGTGCCTGGGAGATCGTAGGTGCAATCCCAGATTTCGGCCGGCTGATCGCTTCGCGCCGTTCCACTGAGGCCCGCCGGCTCCCAGAAACGCGTGCGGGACTGGAGCAGGAACCGCGTCGCGGGAAAGTAGGACAGCTCGTCGATCGCGCGCGTCTTCCCGGTCGAGAACGGCGGCCGCACCGCGATCTGCCGCAGCGTGGAAAAAGGGATCGCGAGGATCACCTGGCTCGCGCGGATCGTCCGGGTGCGGCCCGCCTGGATGTACTCCACGCCGACCGCCGCGGCGCCGCGATCGAGCCGGGTCACCGCCGCGCCATACCGCACCCGCGTGCCCAACGCCGTTGCCATCGCCCGGGGTAACCGATCCATGCCCCCCTGGATCTTGAAGAACTGGCTCGTGTTCCGCAACAGCGCGAACTGACGGAGCACGTAAAGCGCCGACAGGCCCCTCGAATCCCCTCCGAGCGTCATCAGCGAGACCGCGCCGGCCGACGCGCCGCGCGACCGCAGCCACTCGGGCCAGGTGACCCGATCGTACGCCCGCCATCCCGCGTACGACTCCATCGTCGGCGATGGATCCCCGATGTCGCCCGGAAGATCGCCGACGTAGCGCTGCAGCAGCGCTCCCTGAGTGAGCCCGGCCTCGTCGGCTGTCAGCCTGAGCGCCGGGGCGGCGTCCTTCACCTGCTCCGGAGTTCGCAGCGTCATCCCGCCGACGGTGACGAGCGATGACCCGGTCGAGAACCCGAACGGCACCAGATCCAGGCGATGCTCGCGCGCGAGCTGGAGGACCGTCTGGTGCATGCCGGGAATCCTGATCGCCCCGGCCTCGGCGTGCAACCCGTCGCTGAACGGTGCGCGGATGGTCCGGACTCGCCCGCCGGGATACGCGCGCGCCTCGAGCACCACGACCGCGCGTCCTGCCGTGCGAAGCACTGCCGCGGCCCGCAGTCCCGCGAGCCCGGCGCCGACCACCACGACCGGGTCAGGAGCGTTCACTCGCGCCTGACTCGCTGCGGACAGGCCTCCGATTGGCAGCGCGAGTGAAGACAACCGGAGGAACTGCCTGCGATCGATGAGGCGAGGCATGTACTGTGCGATCAGATTACGCGGCGCGGTGTGTCACTTCCGCCTGAAGGCGGAAGCCACGAGTCCCCAGCTTGGAGCCCACGATCCATTTCGCTCACTTCCGCCTGAAGGCGGAAGCCTCGAGTCCCC
>JBDTSX010000448.1:0-4764 GCA_039930925.1 Acidobacteriota bacterium
GATAGCAATTGAGCAAGGATGATCTGATTGACGTGCAAGGCACGGTCGTGGCGGTTCACAGCGGCGGGCTTTACCGTGTGCAGTGCGACCAGGGACACGAGGTACTTGCGCAATTGAGCGGCCGGATGCGCCGCTTTCGAATCAAGGTGGTGCCGGGAGATCGCGTGACCGTCGGGGTTTCCCCATACGATCCGGTTCGAGGCATCATCACCTTCCGAGCTCGCTAACATCACGATTTTGAATTCTCATACAGGACAGCAACGCGCACCGCGGGGAGGACGAGGGCGACGGAGTCCTCGACCCGGCGCGGCACGCACCGCCGGGCACTTCCAGGTGCCGCCGACCACACGTATCGTGACCCGGCCCCAGGCCGAGTACGACCCCCGCCCGGTCGGCTTCGACAAGCTGGGCCTCGAGCCATCACTCATCGAAGGCATCCGCATCCGCGGGTTCTCGACGACCACGCCGATTCAGAGCGCGGTCATCCCGATCGTCATGAGCGGCGACGACATCATCGGCTGCGCCGACACGGGCACCGGCAAGACCGCCGCGTTCCTGCTGCCGATTCTCAATCGCATGCTGCGGGCACGCGCCCTCGCGCCGGAAGAACGCGGCTATACCCGCGTCCTCATCCTCGCCCCGACCCGCGAGCTCGCCGTCCAGATTGAAGACGACGTCCAGGGCTTCATCTACCATACCGACATCACCAGCATCGCCGTCTACGGCGGGGTGGACATGGGTCCCCAGGAGCGCGCCCTCAAGTCGGGCGTCGACATCGTCGTCGCGACCCCGGGCCGGCTGATGGACCATATGCGCAGCAAGACCGTCGGCTTCGACAAGCTCGACACCCTGGTCCTCGACGAAGCGGATCGCATGATGGACATGGGCTTCTGGCCCGACGTCCGCCGGATCGTCCAGGTGCTCCCCGATTCGGCGGCCAGGCAGACGCTGCTCTTTTCGGCGACGATGCCCGAAGAGGTGATGAAGCTGGCCGACGAGGTGGTGCGAGACGCGAAGTACGTGCAGGTCGGCTCAGCCGGCGGGCCGGCGAAGAGCATCACGCACACCGTCGAGAACGTCGCCGCGTCGGAAAAGACCGAGTGGCTGGCGAAGTTCCTCCGCCGCACCGCCGGTCCGGTGCTGGTGTTCGTCCGGACCAAGTCGGGCGCCGACCGCCTGGCGAAGAAGCTGGCGGCGTTCGGCCTGAAGGCCGCCGCGCTCCATGCGGACCGGACGCAGGCGCAGCGGACGCAGGCGGTCGAAGGTTTCCGGAGCGGCACCTATCGCGTGCTGGTCGCGACCGATGTCGCGGCGCGTGGCCTGGACATCGACGGCATCACCCACGTCGTCAACTACGAAGTGCCGTCCAGCCGTGAGATGTACGTCCACCGGGTCGGCCGCACCGGCCGGGCCGAGGCCACCGGCACTGCGCTCACGCTCGTAGCGCCTGAGGAGCTTCGCGCGCTGCAGGCCCTTCAGAAATCGTTCGGGCTGGAATTGCAGGGATGATGGACGACAGCAACCCGTTTCCGCCGGCGGCCGCCATGCCGGAGCCTGAAAATCCGACGACTCCAGCCGCCGACCAGGGGCCTTCGCCTGTCATCGGCCCGTCGCCCACCCCGCCAGCCAAACCGGAACTGTCGGCAGCCGTGCTGAAGTTCAAGTCGTGCCGGTGGCGCGCCGATCCCGACGCGGGGGAATTCTGCACGCATCGGGACGTGCTGCCCTTTGCCGGCAAGACCTCCTTCAACGCCGACTCGTGGTGCCCGGAATGCAGCTTCTACAAGCTGCGGCGAACCCCGAAGAAGCGCGAACGGGCCGACTACACTTACTAGGGCAGTTGGGGATTAGGCTTTGGGTTTTGGCCAAAGCCCCCAAAGCCCAAAGCCCAAAGCCCAAAGCCTAAAGCCCACCACCCCTCAGTCCAGGAATTCTCGCGCGAGCTCCACCCATTCCCCCTCAGGTGCGAGCTCCTGATACGCCTTCCAATGCGGCTTCGCTTCCGGTGAGTGTCCGGTCTTCTCGAGGGTCACCGCCAGGTAGAAGTGCGCGTCCGCATACCCGGGATGGAGTGCCACCGCGTGGCGGTAGCTCACGAGCGCGTACTCGAACCGGCCGAGGTCGTGCTGGATGTTCCCGAGATTGAAGTGCGCCTCGAAGCACTCGGCATCGAGTGAAATCGCGCGCTCGTAGAGGGCCTGTGCCTCGATCAGTCGATCCCCGGCGTAGTGAATGTTCGCGAGATTGACGAGCGCCGGCACGAGATCCGGATCGATCACCAGGGCCTTCCGGTAGGCCGAGGCGGCCATCGCCATCGTCTCGTCATCCCCGTCGTCGAGCCGCGAGCCCTCGACAAAGTATTGGGCGGCCACGGCCGCTTGCGAATCGCCGAGAGGATGCGGCCCGGGACCGGTGCGCGAGGGCGGCAGGGCGGGGGTGCGAGCCGGCTTGCGGGCTTCGAGGCTGACCACCTTGGCGCGCGGCGCATCGGCCGCGGCGTGGCCGGCGACGAAATCGAGCTCGAGCTGCCCCTGCCGTTCAGCCAGCAGGGCCCGCAGAATCAGGCGGAGGGGCGTGCCTCGACTGAGCTCCGCGGCCACCTGCTTGATGGTGAGGAGATCCGCGAACGAATATTCGCGGCGCCCGCCGGCGACGGTGGAGGGCTGGAGCAATCCCCACTTCTCCAGATATCGCAGGTGATTGTCGGTGACGGCGGGATAGAGGCTGCGGATTTCCCGCGAGCCGCGCGGACCACCGGTTTGTGACGGAAGCGACGTCATTCCCGCGAAGATGCGGGAACGCTGGCGCAAAGTCAAGGCACGCCGCCATGGGCGTGCTCGAGGCGACCCGCGACGGCGGCGGACATTGCGTGGATAATACCGACCATGCTGCTTGCGGGTGACGTCGGCGGAACCAAGACGCTGCTGGGACTGTTTACGGCGACGACGGATCGGCCGGCGTCGATCGAGGTGGCGACGTTCGTCACGCTCGACTACGCCGGGCTCGAACCGATGATCGGCGATTTCCTTCGCACGCGGCGGACGAGCGCGGATCGCATCGAAGCCGCCTGCTTCGGCGTGGCCGGGGCGGTCACGGACCAGGTCGCGCGGCTGACCAACGTCCCGTGGTGCGTGGATGCTGCCGGGATCACCAGCGCGCTCGGCTTCAGGCGGACCGAAGTCTGGAACGACCTCGAGGCGCTCGCGTACGGCGTCAGCGTGCTCGAACCGGACGAGCTGGCGATTCTCCAGCGCGGGGTGCCTGTCGCCGGGGGAAACGCGGCGGTCATTGCCGCCGGCACCGGATTGGGTGAAGCGCTCCTGCTCAACGTGGACGGGCGCTTCGTGCCGGGCGCATCGGAGGGAGGGCATGCCGACTTCGCCGCGCGGACGCCTCGCGAGCTCGACATGGTGCACGAGTTCACCCGCGTCTTCGGGCGCGTGAGCGTCGAGCATGTGCTCTCGGGCCCCGGCCTGGTGAACGTCTACCAGTTCACTCACAATTCCTTCGGCGCCGGCCCGATGATCACGCCGAGCAGCATGGCGCCGGCGCACCTCTGTTCCGCCGTCGGCAGCGTCAGCGACCCCGCCGATCTGCCCGCGAAAATCACCCAGGCGGCGATGGACCGTCGATGCGACCGCTGTGTGGACGCCCTGGAGATGTTCGTCTCGGCCTACGGCGCGGAGGCGGGGAACATTGCGCTGCGCGCCGTCGCGACCGCCGGCGTCTACATCGGCGGCGGCATCGCGCCGAAGATCCTGCCCGCACTCGAACGCGGTTCCTTCCTCGAAGCGTTCCGCGCCAAGGCCCCGCTCGCCGATCTGGTGGCCACCATCCCGGTTTCGGTGATCCTCAATCGCAACGCCGGACTTCTCGGGGCAGCGCTTCGCGCCCAGGAGCTGTCACGCACCACCTAATCGGAGCGTTTCGTCCCACCCTTCGTGTTAGGATCGCCTCGGCCTCCCGTCTTTTTCACAAGGTGAATTCGCATGCTGTCTCCTCGAATTCTTCGAGCCCTCCTGTGTCCCGTCCTGATCTGTGCCGCGCTCACGGTTTCGGCTCGCTCCGCCGCTGCGCAGCAGACCGGATCGATCGCCGGCAAGGTGATGGACACGGGCGGCGCCGTGCTCCCGGGGGTGACGGTCGAAGCGCGCGCTGACGTGCTGCCCGGTCCCCGCGTCACCGTGACGCAGGGGAACGGCGAATATCGCCTGCCGGCGCTCCCCCCAGGCGAGTACAAGCTGACGTTCACGCTGCAGGGCATGCAGACGGTGACGCGGCAGGCGCAGGTCCAGCTCGCGCAGGAAACCGCGGCGGATGCGACACTCGGCGTCGGGGGGGTGACCGAAAGCATTACCGTCACGGCGGCTACCTCGCTCGTCGAACGCGACTCGGCGACGCTCAAGAGCGGCGTCTCGAACGAGCAGATCATGGCCCTCCCAGTCGGGCAGGAATATCGCGATCTGGTCCGGCTCATTCCCGGCGTGCAGGTGACCGCGGACACGGTCCGCGGTCCGAGCGCCGGCGGCAGCGGCCAGGACAACGTCTACCAGTTCGACGGCGTCAACGTGACCCTGCCCCTGTTCGGCACTCTGTCCGCGGAGCCCGCGTCCCACGACATCGACCAGGTGACGGTGATCCGGGGGGGCGCGCGCGCGATCGACTTCGAGCGCTCGGGCGGCTTCTCCATGGACTCGGTGAGCAAGTCGGGCACCAGCGCGTACCACGGGCAGCTGAGTTTCCAGCTCATGAACAAGGGCATGG
>JBDTSX010000449.1:0-4726 GCA_039930925.1 Acidobacteriota bacterium
CACCTTGCTGGAAGAAGGCGGTGAATACGTGCGCCAGAATCCGCGCCAATCGCTGCTTGCGGCACTCTGCGCAGGCTTTGTCGCAGGGCTGTTGATCCGCCGCTAGGCGCGAAGCGCACCCTGTTTCGGGCCTGTGATAAACATGCTCCACTTGCCGGACGCCGGAGGCCGGCGGGAGTCGTTCAGCGCGCGGCGGCGGCAGGCGCGATTTCCGTCAAGCCGCGGTCGATGATGTCGAAGCCGTGGCGCAGTTCCTCTTCCGAGATCGTCAGCGGCGGATTCGTGAAGAACGTGTTCCACCGCACGAACGTGTAAAGCCCCTCCTCGCGGAAGAACCGCCCCAGCTTCACCATCGGCTCTGACGTGCCGTTGAACGGCGCCAGCGGTTCCATCGTCTTGCGATCCTTCACCAGTTCGACGATCCCGAAGAGGCCGATTGAACGGGCGGCGCCGACGAGCGGATGGCGGCGCTGGAGATCCTCGAGCAGCGACGACATCAACCGGCCGGTGCGCTTGGCGCGGGCGATCAAGTGATCCTCTTCGTAGACCGCCAGCGTTGCCAGCGCCGCGGCGCAGGCGAGCGGGTGGCTGTTGTAGGTCAGGCCGCCGTAGAACACGCGCTCGTTGAAGTGATCCGCAATCGCCCGGCGCATGCCGACGGCGCCGAGCGGCACATACGCGCTGGTCAGCCCCTTCGCCATCGTCAGCAGATCCGGCACGACGTTCCAGTGATTGACGGCGAACCACTCGCCGGTGCGGCCGAAGCCGGACATCACCTCGTCGGCGACCATCAGGATGCCGTGCTTCGTGCAGAGATCGCGCACGCCCTCAAGATATCCATCCGGCGGAATCAGGACGCCGTTGGTGCCGGTGACCGGCTCGAGAAAGAACGCGGCGATCGTCTGCGGCCCTTCGAGCTGGATCACTTCCTCGAGGTTCGCGAGGGCCAGCCCGACGTCGTCCCAGCCCCGCTGGATCCCGTGATACGGGTCGGGAACATGGACCACGCCCGGGATGCCGGGCTCGGAGGCCCAGCGGCGGGGATCGCCGGTGAGCGTGATCGCGCCAAGGGTGGCGCCATGATACGAGCGATACCGCGCGAGGATCTTGTGCCGGCCGGTGTAGAACCGCGCCAGCTTGATCGCGTTCTCGTTGGCCTCGGCGCCGCCGTTGGTGAAGAAGAAGGTGTCGATGTCGCCCGGCGCGATGGCGGCGAGCTTCTGTCCCAGCCGCGCGCGGGCTTCGGTGGCCATGAACGGATTGGCGTAGGCGAGCGCCGCCGCTTGATCCTGGATCGCCTTGACCACGCGCTCGTCGCCGTGGCCGATGTTGACGCACATCAACTGGCTGTTGAAGTCGAGGTACCGCTTGCCCTCCGGCGTCCAGAACCAGCATCCCTTCGCGCCGGCGACGGGGATCGGATCGACGCGCGCCTGCGCCGACCATTCGAACAAGGTGTGCGCCCGGGTGAGCGCGACGATCTCCGGTCCGGTCATCGTGCCGGGCGGAATCGGTGTCGCGATGGGGGAGTCCATTGGCCGAATGTTACCGCACTCCTGAAGCCTGATCGGGCCATCCCGGCGTCCAGCTCGCACCGCCGACACTTTTGCCAGTTCGATGGCAGATCTGGTGGCCGATGCCAGGGTCCACCCGGCCGGAGCGCCAACCGCGGCGGGGCTCGGCCACTGGAACGTCAAGATGTTGTCGCCGGTGGCCGCGAAGTGTCGGATGGCCTGCATCTTGTGTAGGACGCGAGATGCCTCATACCGCGAGCGCGCCGGACGCCTTCGTTCCGGCCGCGGCGGTTCGCGTCCCGGCGCCGGCGATTCAGTCCCGGTACCTGGTCGCGCTCTTCGGCGCGACGCTGTTCGTCAGCGCATTCCTGATGTTTCTCCTCGAGCCGATGACGGCTCGAATGGTGTTACCGCTGCTCGGTGGGACGCCGGCCGTCTGGAACACCTGTCTCGTCTTTTTCCAGGCGATGCTGCTCGCCGGATACGCGTACGCCCACTGGACGAGTCGATGGCTCGCCGCCGGACGCCATGTCCTCGTGCACTGCGCCCTGCTCCTGACACCACTCCTGATACTGCCGATCACGCTGCACCATGCGGTGCCTCCCGTGAACGGACACAGCCCGGTCCTGTGGCTGCTGCTGGTCCTCGGCTGGTCGGTCGGCCTGCCGTTCTTCGCGGTCTCGACGAGCGCAACGGTGCTCCAGAAGTGGTTCTCGGCAACCGATGACGGCGCGGCGCGTGATCCGTACTTCCTCTATGTCGCCAGCAATCTCGGCAGCTTGATCGCGCTGCTCGCATACCCGACGATCGTGGAGCCCACGCTGCGGCTGCGGGATCAGGCGCACCTCTGGACCGCCGGGTACATCCTCCTTCTCGCACTCACCGGGACGTGTGCGCTGGTGGTGTGGCGGCGCGGTGGATCCACCGGCCGCCGGGCGGAACCGGCCGCACCGGCGGCATCCGACCTGCCGATCGCCTGGGCGAGGCGCACCCGCTGGGTCGCTCTGGCCTTCGTGCCGTCGAGCCTGCTGCTGGCGGTCACGAGCTACATCTCCACCGACGTCGCATCCGTGCCGTTGCTGTGGGTCCTGCCGCTGGCGCTCTATCTGCTCACGTTCGTGGCGGCATTCAGTCCGTCGGCCGGCCGGCTCCGCGCGCTCGCCTCGCGGTTGATGCCGATGCTCGTGCTGATGCTGGCGCTGGTCCTGATTGCCGGGATGACGGCGCCGCTGCGGCTGATCCTGCCGTTGCACCTCGTGGTCTTCTTGTCCATCGCCCTGATGTGCCACGGCGGCCTCGCGGAGGATCGCCCCGCGGCCGTGCGGCTGACCGAGTTCTACTTCTGCATTGCCGGCGGCGGCATGCTGGGCGGCCTGTTCAACGCGCTCCTCGCGCCGTTCCTGTTCACGGACACGACCGAGTACCCGATCGTCCTCGTCGCCGCGTGCCTGCTCCGCGTCGTGGCGGGATCGAAGGAACCGGCGACATGGCGGCTGGCGGACGCCGCGGCGCCGATCGCGATCGGTATAACGGTCGCGCTCTCGATCCTCGTCAACAACCGGTTCGGACCGCTGTCGCGGATGATCATCCTGGGCGCGGCCCTGCCGGCCGTCGCGGCATTCAGCCAGCAGCGCCATCGCTTCCGCTTTGCCGCGTCGGTCGCGGCGATCCTGCTCGCCGGCACGCTCACCGAGAATCCGTTCGGCCAGCTCGAATACTCGGCGCGGACGTTCTTCGGTATCTACCGCGTCCGCCTGGACGCCGTTCACGGCTACCGTGTGATGTCCCACGGCACGACGCTGCATGGTATGCAGAGCCTCGACCCGCAGCGGAGCCGCGAGCCGCTGAGCTACTACCACCGGACGGGTCCGGCCGGCCAGGCGTTTGCGGCATTGCCGGGCGTCTCCGCGGCATCCGAGATCGCCGTCGTCGGACTCGGAGTCGGGACGCTGGCGACCTACCGCACGGCGCCCCAACACTGGATCTTCTACGAGATCGATCCGCTGGTGGAGCGGGTCGCGCGGGACGCGCGCTATTTCACGTATCTGCAGGCGTGCGGCGCCGCCTGCACGGTGGTGACCGGCGACGGCCGCATCTCGCTGGCGCGGGCAGAGCGGGGCAGGTTCGACGTCATCGTGCTCGACGCCTTCAGCTCGGACGCCGTCCCGATGCACCTGCTGACCAGGGAGGCCATGGACCTCTATCTGTCCAGGCTGGCCCCAGGCGGCGCAATCCTGATCCACATTTCGAACATGCACTTGTCGCTGAGCCCGGTGCTCGCGCGCATTGCCTCCGACGCAGGCGTCGTCTCGCTCTGGCAGCACGAACCGCCGGATGCCGGCGCGCTGGAGTCGGGCAAGCTGCCATCGGAGTGGTTCCTCGTCGCGCGCGAGCGCCGCGACTTCGGCGCGCTCGCCGTCGATCCGCGATGGAAGATCCCGCCGGTGAACCCTCGAACACCCCTCTGGAGCGACGACTTCTCGAACATCCTGACGGTCCTGAAGCGCAGCGGCGACTGACGCGCCGCTCGCGCTGCGGTCCTCCAGTCTTGGCCCCGCAGGGGTGGACCGGCCACTCTCATGTTTTCGTCACCGGGATGATTTGCGTTCGGCCGGCCTGTCGATTTCCCACGGTGCCGTTCGACCTACTATAAGACGTCCAAGGTAGAGTTTTAGGGTTTTAGGGTTGTAGAGTTTTAGGGTTCGGACCGACGAGCGATCGCCTTTGGAGATGTGCAGCAGGACTTCATGAGCATCATCACCGACTTCAAGTTCGCGTTCCGTTCGCTGTCCCGGGTCAAAGGGCTGGCGATGACCGTCATCCTGACGCTGGCGCTCGGCATTGGCGCCAACGCGGCCATCTTCAGCGTCGTGCGGGGCGTCCTTCTCCGGCCGCTCGTCAACCGCGACGAGGATCGCCTGATCTACATCCGTCAGAGCGCACCGGGCCTCGGCCTCGAGAACGCCGTCTTCTCGGTGCCGGAGATTCAGGACTTCAAGGGGCGGGTCAAGACGGTCACGACGTTCGGCGATTTCTCCGTGATTGAATTCACGATGATCGGCCTCGGCGAGCCGCGAGTGGTCCGGGCGGGCGTCGTCGGCGGATCCTACTTCGACGTGATGGGGCTCCGGCCGGTGCTCGGCCGATTGCTCGGTTCGGGCGATGACGGGCCGCAAGCGGCCGGCGCGGCGGTGCTGACCCATCGCTTCTGG
>JBDTSX010000450.1:0-4724 GCA_039930925.1 Acidobacteriota bacterium
TGGAAGTGGTGATGTCCTGGCAGGGGCTCGGCGATCTGATGTATCAGGCGCTGCAGGCCCGCGATCTGTATCTGGTCGCGGGCTGCGCGGCAACCGGCTCGTTCTGTCTCGCCGCCGCGGTGCTCCTCTCCGATCTCGCGCTCGCCGCGGTGGATCCGCGGATGGATCGAGAGGCATGAGCTCACGCCGCCAATCTGCCGGAATCGCCATGCTCGTCCTGATTGCACTCGTCACCGCCGCCGCGCCGGCGGTGGCGCCTCACGACCCCGGCCGGCAGTTTGCCGATCTGACCTACGCGCCGCCAATGCCCCCCCGGATCCTCGACGCGGCCGGGCACTGGCGTCCTCCGTTCGTATATCCGCTCAGGCTCGTGGACCGGCTCGAACGCCGCTTCGCTGAAGATCGGGAGCACCCGGTCACGCTTCAGTGGTTCTCGTCCGGCGCGATGGTGTCGGCGGACGACTCCGCCGGCCCCTGGCTGCCGCTCGGCGGCGACGCCCTGGGACGCGACATCTTTGCCCGCGTCGTCCGTGGGGCGCGCCTCTCGCTGGGTGTGTCGATCGTGGCGGCCGCCGGCGCGCTGTTGATCGGGGTTGTGCTTGGCGCGGCTGCCGGCTACTCGCGGCCTGCGATCGACAACCTGCTGATGCGGACCGCGGATTTCGTGCTCGTCCTGCCGGCCATCTACGTCGTCATCCTCCTCCGCTCCGCGATGCCCCTGGTGCTGAGCACCCCTCGGGCCTTCTGGACGATGGCGGCGATCCTGGCTTTGGCGGGATGGCCGTACCCCGCGCTGGGAGTCCGAGCGATCGTGGCGGGAGAACGCCGGAAAGAGTACGCAGAATCCGCACGGGCGATCGGCGCGGGATGGTGGCGAATTCTTCTACACCACCTGCTTCCGGCCACGACCGGCTACCTGGCCGTCCAGGCGGCGCTGCTGCTGCCAGCCTTCATCCTGGCTGAGGCCACGCTCTCGTTCGTCGGCTTCGGATTCGCGGAACCTGCTCCAAGCTGGGGAGTTATGCTCCACGAGGGGGGCCAGGCGAGCGCTCTTGCGGATGCGCCGTGGCTGCTCGCTCCGGCGGCGGCGATTGCAGTTTGCGTCATGGCCGTCTACCTCGCCGCGGGTTCGTCGGCTTCGTCCCGATCGACGTTCCTGGGCCGAGGCTAAACGCTTCAAACGCAGCGGAATGAGTCGAAACCACCAGTGTGCGGTCGGCCTCTTCGAGATTGCAGATTTCGAATCGCCTGGCTCATTCCAGCCCCCACAATTTCGCGCGGCGCTGTTCTGAAACGGCGCACGCGACGGTTTTGTGGTCGCTCGTCGATTTTCGCTGTCCAGACTGTAAGTGATTGAACTGCAACGCTGATTAGGATCTGTACCACGGCTCAGGTAAATGGCCTCACCCTTGCTCTACCGTAACCAGTGACCATCATGTGTTCCAGCGAATTTTCCCGAAAGGCCATTACCGTGTTGCGAAGATATGTGAGCAGGATGGGAGCGGCGGTGGCGCTGATCTCGATCCTGGGCAGTGCGAGCGCGATTGCGGCGCCGCCGCCGGGGGGCCGCCGGGCGGGGGACCACCCGAAGATGGACCGGAAGCTGAACGATCGGGACCGGGGCGGACAGGGCGGGACGTCGCGGGTGATCATCCAGCTGAAGGCCGGCACGGATGCGTCGTCGGAGGTGACGAAGCTGGGCGGGCGGCTCGGGCGGCGCCTGGGGCTGATGAACGGGCTGGTGGTGGAGCTGCCGAACCGGGTGCTGCGCAAGCTGGCGGACAACCCGAACATCGAGCGGATCATCTGGGACCGGCCGCTGACCGGGAAGATGAACCGGGTGGCGGTGACGGTCGGGGCGCGGGCGGTGCAGGCGCTCGGCTACACCGGCGCGGGCATCGGCGTGGCGGTGATCGACTCGGGGATCTCGTCGTGGCACGACGACCTGACGTATCAGGGCACGTCGAGCCTGGTGAAGCGGAAGAACGGCCAGCGGGTACCGCTGTTCGTGGACTTCGTGAACGGGCGGACGACGCCGTATGACGACTACGGCCACGGGACGCACGTGTCGGGCATCATCGCCGGCAACGGCTACGACACGTATGGGTCGCGCGCCGGGATCGCGCCCGATGCGCACATTGTCAGCCTGAAGGTGCTGGACCGGCAGGGGCGCGGCGTGATCAGCGACGTGATTGCGGCACTCGACTACGCGGTGGCGAATCGCGTGGCCTACAACATCCGGGTGATCAACCTCTCGGTGGGCGCGGCGGTGACGGAGTCGTACGCGACCGACCCGCTGACGCTGGCGGCGAAGCGGGCGACCGACGCGGGCATCGTGGTGGTGGCGGCGGCGGGGAACCTGGGCACGAATCACCTGGGCCAGACGCAGTATGGCGGGATCACGGCGCCGGGCAACGCGCCGTGGGTGCTGACGGTCGGCGCCTCGAGCCACATGGGCACGGTGACGCGGGTGGACGACACGATGGCGGGCTTCAGCTCGCGCGGGCCGACGGCGATTGACTTCCAGGCGAAGCCCGATGTGGTGGCGCCGGGGGTGGGGATCGTGTCGCTGAGCGACCCGAGCAGCCTGATGTATCTGACCAAGCCGACGTTCCTGCTGAAGGGGCTGCGCGGCACCAAGCCGTATCTGAGCCTGTCGGGCACGAGCATGGCGGCGCCGGTCGTGGCCGGGACGGTCGCGCTGATGCTGCAGGCGAATCCGGCGCTGACGCCGAACCTGGTCAAGGCGGTGCTGCAGTACACGGCGCAGGTGTATCCGGGGTACAACCCGTTGACGGAAGGGGCGGGCTTCCTGAACACGCAGGGGGCGGTGACGCTGGCGCGCTTCTTCAAGACGGCGCGGGCGGGGCAGCGGTATCCGTCGGCGGCGGCGTGGAGCCGGAAGATCATCTGGGGCAATCACCGGGTCAGCCAGGGCGTGATCAAGCCGAATGCGCCGGCGTGGAAGGTGGGCGTGCGGTGGGGCGCGGCCAAGGGGATCACCGGGCAGAACATCGTGTGGGGCACGTATTGCGACGACGCGTGCGACAACGTGGTGTGGGGGACGCACGACAGCGAAGACAACGTGGTCTGGGGGACGGCCTCGGATAACGAAGACAACATCGTGTGGGGCACCTACGCGGACGACGGCGGCGACAACATCGTGTGGGGCACGAAGGCCGACGACGAAGACAACATCGTGTGGGGCACGGACTGCGACGGTGCCGACTGCGACAACGTGGTCTGGGGGACGGCGGCGGACGACGGCGGCGACAACATCGTATGGGGCACCGCGAGCGACGAAGACAACGTGGTGTGGGGGACGAGCGGCGACACGGACGCGACGGTGTGGGGCACGTCGAGCGACGAGGACGGAACGACGTGGGGCAGCTCCGGGGAAGACACGCCGATGTTCGACGACCCGACCGCGGACCCGCTCTCGTTCGACGGCACGGCCTGGGAGGACTTGTTTGGTCCGCTCGCGCCGCTGACCACGCCGGTCGTGCCGGCGCTCCCGCTGCCCGGCATTCTCGGAGGCTGGTAATCATGGAGAAAATGCCATTCCAGGACGCACAGACCGTCATGGACGTGACCGCGGTCATTCATGCGGCGCGCGCGACGACCACCGAGACCAACTGGCGGCACTCTCTGCCGGTGTTGACCGGGACGATGGTGACGCTGCGTGAGCTGCGGTTGTCTGATGCGCCGTCGCTGCTGGCGATGCTCGGCACCGAGGAAGTCGCGCGGTTTATTTCGCCGCCGCCGACGACGGCAGATGGATTCGAGCGGTTCATTGCCTGGACGCACCGCGAGCGCGCGGCCGGCAACTATGTCTGCTTCGGCGTCGTGCCGCACGGGATGGACACGGCGATCGGCATCTTCCAGGTCCGGCAGCTGGAGCCCGGGTTTGGCACCGCCGAGTGGGGCTTCGCAATCGGTTCCCAGTTCTGGGGGACCGGCGGCTTCATCGACGGCGCGAAGATGGTCATCGACTTCGCCTTCGACGTGATCGGGACCCACCGGCTCGAGGCCCGGGCAGCGGTCGCGAACGGCCGTGGCAACGGCGCACTCCGCAAGGTGGGCGCACTGCAGGAGGGGATCCTGCGCAAGTCGTTCCTGCGCAACGGCGAATACCTCGATCAGACGCTCTGGACGATCCTGAACGACGACTGGCGCCGCGGAAAGTCGGTCTGGGGTTCGAAGGTTCACTGAACGCAAACCGATCGACATCGTTCTCTGCTTGACGCCGGAAACGGACGCATCCCGTTTCCGGCGCTTTTCTGTACAGCGGTCGATGCGCTTTGCCGGGTCGATTCCCATTTCGCCCGCCATTCCAGCTTCCGATTTTCGCTTGTCTACTTCCTGTGTATGCCGTCAGAGTCTGCTGCTTACTGTTTGCACAGATTCGCGATCGCCTGTTCCGAAACGGACCACGCTCAGAACCGCTCGGTCGTGTGCGGAAACGGTGCCGTCTGCTAAGTCAAAAACGCGCAATGACTTACTGCGACGCCACCGACCCGCGAAAATGGCGTTTGCCTTGCTCTAGAGCTGTCACTCATGAAATCAATAACCTTCGCTCCGACCTCTTATATCCCGCGCAATTACCGGTCGTTGCTCACGACAGTTGCGGCGGTGGCGCTGATCTCGATCCTGGGCAGTGCGAGCGCGTTTGCGGCGCCGCCGCCGGGGGGCCGCCGGGCGGGGGACCACCCGAAGATGGACCG
>JBDTSX010000451.1:0-4700 GCA_039930925.1 Acidobacteriota bacterium
AGCCTCCGCAGGCTGAAGCTCGAGCGCATCGATCTGTACCAACTGCATCGCATCGACCCGGAGGTGCCCGAAGAGGACCAATTCGGATTTCTCCAGGACGCGCAGCGCGAAGGGAAGGTGCGGCACATCGGTCTCTCCGAGGT
The DNA here is from genome assembly GCA_039930925.1 of Acidobacteriota bacterium. Classification (GTDB taxonomy): domain Bacteria; phylum Acidobacteriota; class Vicinamibacteria; order Vicinamibacterales; family 2-12-FULL-66-21; genus JALZOC01. The sequence goes on from JBDTSX010000451.1 coordinate 144, forward strand.
ATCGGTCGAGCAGATGCAGCGCGCCGGACGGTACTTCGACGTCGCCTCGGTGCAGAACCGCTACAACCTGGTGGACCGCCAGTGGGAAGCGGAAGTGGACTACTGCACGCGATACGACATCGCGTTCATCCCGTGGTACCCACTGCAGTTTGGCACCGCCGGCGAGCGGACCGAGATCGTGAAGATGGCCGCGCGGTACGGCGCGACCGTCTCGCAGATCGCGCTGGCGTGGCTGCTGCGCCGCTCCCCGGTGATGCTGCCCATTCCGGGGACGTCGCGGGTCGCGCATCTCGAGGAGAATGTCGGCGCCGCTGGGATCGTGCTGACGGAGGCCGAAGTGGAGACGCTCACGCGTCTCGCCCAAGCCGAGTGACCGTCAGGCTCGATCACCCGGCGCGGCCCTGGTACTTCAGCCCCCCAGTTCCGGACCTGCTTCATGACCGACGCGATTCGCTTCTACGACCGCGCCCTGCGCGGCCTCACCAGGCGCGAGCTGCTCAACCTGGCCTGGAAAGTGGGGCTCGCGGCGGTGGCGCAGCCGGTGTTGTCCACGCGCGCCTGGTCGCAGCCGCTCTTCAGGTCCTATCCGTTCCCGATGGGAGTCGCCTCTGGCGAGCCATTGCCCGACGGCGTCGTGTTGTGGACCCGGCTTGCGCCGGAGCCGCTGAACGGCGGCGGCATGCCGATGGCCAACGTCGAGGTGGCGTGGGAAGTGGCCCGTGATCGCGCGTTTGCCTCGATCGAGTCGAAAGGCACCGCCGTCGCACGCCCGGAGCTCGGGCACAGCCTGCGCGTCGAAGTGAACGGGCTCGATCCCGGGCGCGAGTACTTCTATCGGTTTCGCGCCGGTGGTGAAGCCAGCCAGACCGGGCGCACGAAGACCGCCCCGGCGGCCGGCCGCGCGGTCGACGAGCTGCGGTTCGCGGTCTGCGGCTGCAGCCATTTCGAAGCCGGCTTCTTCACCGCCTACCGGTGCATCGCCGCCGCGCAGTTCGACTTCGTGTTTCACACCGGCGACTACATTTACGAAGGACGCGCGGACGGCGGACGGAGCCCGGGCGTGGTGCGGCAGCATCAGGGGCTGAGATCTACACGCTGGTGGACTATCGCAACCGCTACGCCCAGTACAAGATGGACGAGAATCTGAGGGCCGCGCACGCCTCGGCCCCGTTCATCGTCACCTGGGACGATCACGAAGTGGACAACAACTACGCCGGCGACCTCGACGAGCAGAATTCGCCGCCCGAGCTCTTCCTGCTCCGCCGCGCCGCCGCCTACCAGGCCTATTTCGAGACGATGCCGCTGCGGGCCGCGCAAGTGCCAAGAGGTCCGGACATGCGGCTGTATCGCCGGTTTCAGTTCGGTACCCTGCTCGATCTGAGCGTGCTCGACACGCGCCAGTACCGGTCGAAGCAGGCCTGCGGCGTGACCAGCGCGACCGGGTGCGCGGCAGCCCTCGATCCGTCCCGCACGATCCTCGGGTCGGCGCAGGAGCACTGGTTGTTCGAGCAGCTCGCCGGCGCGAAGGGGACGTGGACCGTGCTCGGCCAGCAGGTCCCCACCTTCGCGCGCGACCACAAGCTCGCGACGCCGAATGGCCGCTACTCGATGGACAAGTGGGACGGCTACGTCGCGTCCCGGGAGCGGCTCTACGCGCGGTTGAAGGAGACGCGGGCGCCGAACCCGGTCGTCCTCTCCGGCGACGTGCACCTGCACTACGGCGCCGACCTGAAGCTCGATTTTCAGAATCCGCGGTCAGAGACGGTCGGGGTCGAGCTCACCAATACGTCGGTGACGTCGGGCGGCGACGGCGCCGATGTGAGCGGCACCTGGGAGCGCGTCCGCGGCGACAATCCGCACATCAAGTATCACAGCGCCCGCCGGGGCTACATCGCCTGCACCGCCACCGCCGCCACGATGCGCGCGGACTTCAAGATCCTCGACCGCGTCACCGTCCCCGATGCCCCGGAGCGCACCGGGGGATCGCTGATCGTCGAGGCAGGACGCCCGGGGGCGTCAACGGCGTAGAGGGTTTCTTCCGCCTTCGTAGGGCTTCTTCTTCCGCCTTCAGGCGGAAGCACTGACCGAGCCGCCGGATACCACGACGGCGGACGCTATCGAAGCGCCTTGCTGAAAAACAGGTCGTGATCGCCAGGCGGCGCGAAGCCGGCGAGCCGGACCGCCAGCGCAATCTGCGCCCAGTGCCGGATCTCGTGCAGCAGGATGTGAAAGAGGAGCTTGCGGGTCGTCATCTCCCACTGCGCGTCGCGAACCACGAACGGGCGCAGCTGGTCCGCGACGTCGTCGTCCAGATCGCCGATGTACTGATCGAGCTCACGGCGGACCGAGGCGCCGTAATCGAAGAGCGGCGCCGCATTGTTGCCGGTCAGGCCGGTCCGTTCGGACGGGGGGTGTCCGGTCAGCCGCTGCAGATGCCGCCGCTCGACCAGGAAGATGTGATCGATGAGCTTGCCGACGGTGGGATGACGTCCGCCGGGCTGGACCGGCGCCTCCATCGCGTTCGCGTTTTCGCCGAGCCAGCGCCGCCACTTGTCGCGCTCCCCATTGGTGTAGCGGAGCAGTTCCTCGTACGCCAGTGCCAGAGCCATCGGGCTATTTCATCACGTCGTCGATGCTCGCGATCGTGATCGGGGCGAGATTGAGGGCCTTGATACGAGGCTCGATGACGGTGCGATCGCCCACCACCACCACCGCGAACTTGTCGGGCTGAATGTGGCGTTCGGCGACGCGCTGCACGTCGGCGGCGGTGACGGCGCGGACCCGCGCGGCGAACGTGGAAAAATAGTCTGGCGGCAGATTGAAGACGAACATCTGCCCGAGCGAGGCGGCCAGGTTCTCCGTCGTTTCGAAGCTGCGGGGCAATGCGAGCGCCACGTAGGTCTTCGCCTTCTCCAGCTCGTCGGCCGGGATCGGCTTGCGGATCGCGTCCAGCTCCTTGAAGAATTCCGTGAGCGCCTCGGCGGTCTTGTCGGTCTGCACTCCGGCGGAGGCGTAGAACGGACCGGCGGCGGTTCGCATCTCGAACGCGGAGCCGGCGCCGTACGCGTAGCCGTGTTCCTCGCGCAGGTTCTGGTTCAGCCGCGAGGTGAAGGAGCCGCCGAGGATCGTATTCAGGACCCGCAGGGCGAAATAATCCGGCGTCGAGCGGGGTACGCCGACCCATCCGATCCGGATCTGCGACTGCGCCGCGCCGGGCTTGTCAACGATGTACACGTGGCGCGCGGTCAACTGCGGGGCGTCACTGACTTTCGCGGGCGCCTCCGGGGTCCCCTTCCACCCGCCGAAGGCCGACTCGAGCCGCGCCATGACGGCGGCCGCGGTCACGTCACCGGTGACGATCAGCGCCGAGTTCGAGGGCAGGAAGTTCTTTCGATGGAACTGCCGCAGATCCTCGACGGTGAACCCCTTCACGCCGGCGGCGGTTCCGATCAGGGCCGTTCCGTAGCGGTGGGTCGGCCCATAGACCAGGCGTGGAAACGCGAACTGGACCAGGGCGGCCGGATCGTCCTGCGCCTGCAGGATGTTCGTCAGCAGCTCTTCGCGAACACGGGTGAGCTCCTTCTCGGGGAACGTCGGCCGAAGCGCCACATCCGACATGATCGGCAGGGCGTCGCCGAGACGGGCGACCGGCACGTGCAGCTCCACGAACGAGGCATCCGACGAGCTCGAGGTCGAGAGGTTCGCGCCCAGGTAGTCCACCGCGTCGGCGATCTGCAGCGCGTCGCGCTGCCCGGCCCCTTCGTCGAGCATCTCCGCAGTCAGGCTGGCGAGGCCGAATTTCTTTTCCGGATCCGCGCCCCCGCCTCCCTTGACGGCGAGCGTCACGTGGACCACCGGCACCTTGTGCATCTCGACGATCCAGACCGCCAACCCGTTGGACAGGGTGCGCTTCTGGATGTCAGGGAGCTTCAGCGACGGCACCGGCCCGGGCAGTGGCGGCGCGGTTCGATCCGGTGCCTGTGCCTGTGCCGACGCAGGCGACGGCGCGGCCTGCGCGGCTGACACGGGACCTGCGGGCGCCAGCAGCGCGGCCGACAGGGCAAGAGACGCAATCGCGGATTTCATAGGCGCTACTTTTCTTTCGCGGGTCCGGCGCTTTTGGCGGGAACGACGGTGAGCTCGACGCGGCGCGCGGCCGGCAGCCAGAAGGCGGCAGCCGCCTGGATATCGGACGGCGCCAGCGCGCGATATCGCGACAGGTCCTCGTTGAAGTAATCGGGATTCCCGGTGGCGAAATAGTAGGCGTTCAGCTGGTTGCCCTTGCCGTTGAACCCGCCGGCGCTCTCCATCCGGTTGTAGAACGACGCCTCGAACTGGTTGATCGCGCGCTCGAACTCGCGTGCGGTCGGCGCCGTGCGCTTCAGCGTCGCGATCTCTTCGTCGACGACCGTGCGAATCCGATCGATCTGCGCCTCGGGAGTCGTTCCGGGAGCGGCCGGCCGCGCGGTGATGACGATCTGAAACTCGGAATCGAGCGCGGACGAAGCCTGGAAGGCGGTGACGTCCTGCGCGATTTGCAGGTCGTAGACCAGGCGT
>JBDTSX010000452.1:0-4673 GCA_039930925.1 Acidobacteriota bacterium
ATCTCGGCGGACGTCGGCGTCGCCGCGACCGAGCAGATCGTGGAGGCGGTCCGCGCCCGGCGCGGGCGGGGGGACTCGCTGCGCGATCTGGTCAAGGAAGAGATCCGCCGCATCCTGCGCGACGCCGACATCCCGGCCGCCAACGGGCATCGTCCGCACGTCGTCCTGATCGTCGGCGTCAACGGGACGGGGAAGACGACCACCGTCGGAAAGCTGGCGAGGCTCCTCAAGGAGTCGGGACGGACGACGCTGATCTGCGCCGCCGACACCTTCCGGGCCGCCGCGGTCGAACAGCTCGAGATCTGGGCCACTCGCGCCGGCGTGGACATGGTCCGCGCCCGGACCGGCTCGGATCCGGCCGCGGTGGTCTTCGATGCCCTGGTGGCCGGGAAGGCGCGGAAGAGGGATGTCGTGCTCGTGGATACCGCCGGCCGCCTGCACACGCGCCAGAATCTGATGACGGAGCTCGACAAGATCCGCCGAATCGCCTCGCGCGAGGTCGAGGGGGCGCCGCACGAAGTGCTGCTCGTCCTCGATGCGACGGTCGGCCAGAATGGCCTGGCCCAGGCGCGCGAGTTCATGAACGTCGCCGGCGTCAACGGCATCGTGCTCACGAAACTCGACGGCACGGCCAAGGGCGGCATCGCCGTGGCGATCGCCCACGACCTGAAGCTGCCAATCCGCTACGTCGGCGTCGGCGAGACAATCGACGACTTGATTCCGTTCTCGCCCGATGAATACGTGGACGCGCTGTTCGAGAAAAAATGGTGAACGGATCGATCACCTGTCCCTCCGCGCTGATCGTGGGTCGTTGAATCCAGGCTCGGAATCGAGGATGACTGACTCGGCGCACATGTTCCACGCGCTCGCCCTTGCCGAGCGCGGACGCGGGCGGACCAGCCCCAATCCGCTGGTCGGCGCGGTGCTGGTCGACCGCGAAGGCGTGATCGTCGGCCGCGGCGCGCATGAGTACGTCGGCGGTCCGCATGCCGAGATCAACGCGATTCGGGATGCGGCCGGCCAGGCGCGCGGGGCGACCCTGTACTGCACGCTCGAGCCGTGCTCGCACGTCGGGCGCACCGGCCCCTGTGCCGAGAGTATCGTCGAGGCGGGCATCGCCAGCGCCGTCATCGCGATCGAGGATCCGAATCCGCTCGTCAACGGCGCGGGGCTGGCCTACCTGCGCGCGCGCGGCGTCGGGGTGACCCTCGGCGTGCTGCGCGACCAGGCCGAGGATCTGAACCGGCCGTTCTTCAGCGTGATCCGCCGCGGCCGGCCGTTCGTCACGCTCAAGGTTGCGGTCAGCCGGGACGGACGCATTGCCGCCGCCCCCGGGGTCCGCACGCCGCTCACCGGCGCGGCCGCAAATCGGCTCATTCACCGCGACCGCGCGGAGGTGGACGCGATCGCCGTCGGATCGGGAACGGTCCTCGCCGACGATCCGCTGTTGACCGCGCGCGGCGCCTTCCGCCACCGTCCGCTGACGCGGGTTGTCTTCGACGCGAGACTGCGGACGCCGCCGTCAGCGAAACTGCTCTCGACGCTGGGCGCCGGGCCGGTCATAATCATTTCTACGTCTTCAAGCGTCCAATCTAAGGGTGTCCGCGCCGCCGCCCTGCAGGCGGCTGGGGCGGAGGTGCTGGCAGTGCCGGAGGGACTCAGCCTCAGGGACGCGCTGGAATTGCTGCCGGCTCGCGGTGTGTCCTCCATCACCGTGGAAGGCGGGGCCGCCCTCCACCGCGCTTTCTGGGACGCGGCGCTCGTCGATCGCGTCCAGATCTTCAGGACGCCGCACGTGCTCGGGCCTCAGGGGCTGGAGTGGCCGCTCGCATCCATCTTTCCTGCCGGGTTGGCTGGCGCCACTACGCTGGCCCTCGGCGACGACCTGCTGATTGAGGGTTATGTTCACCGGGCTGATTGAGGCGACTGGCGTCGTCGAGGAATTGAAGCCGACCCCCTCGGGGTTCAGCCTGTGGCTGACGACCGGCCTGTCGGCGGAGCTGACCGCCGGAGACAGCCTCGCGGTCAACGGCGTTTGCCTCACCGTGGTCGTCGCGGACGCTGACGGCGTCCACGCCGACATCTCCCCAGAAACCGCCCGGGTCACCGCGATCGGCGCGTTGCGCCGGGGCGCCCTCGTGAACCTCGAACGGCCGCTGCGCGCGGACGCGCGGCTCGGCGGCCATTTCGTGCAGGGACACGTGGACAGCACCGGGACCATCGAGGAGATCCGCCGCGAGGGGGATTCGTACTGGGTGACCGTGGTGTTTCCGCCGAGCCTCGCTCCCTATATCGTGCGGAAGGGCTCGATCACGGTGAACGGAATCAGCCTCACGGTCGCGGGCGTCGACGACCGGCGCTTCGACGTGCAGATCATTCCGTACACCTGGGAGCACACCAACCTGCATCTCGCCAAGCAGGGAGACATCGTGAACATCGAGTGCGACATCCTCGGCAAGTACGTCGTCCGGGTGGCGGAGCTCGCCGGAATGACCACCCACCTGCATATCACGCCGAAGACCACGCACTGAAGATTCCGGGGATCCGACGACTATGCCGCAGAAGAAATCGCCACGTCGTAAGCCGTCCCCCTTCGCGCCGATCGACGAGGCCATCGAGGCGATCCGCGAAGGGCGCATGATCGTCGTCGTGGACGACGAGGACCGAGAGAACGAAGGGGACCTGACGATCGCGGCGGACAAGATCACGCCCGAGGCGATCAACTTCATGGCCAGGGAAGGCCGCGGGCAGATCTGCCTGTCGATGACCGGCGAGCGCCTCGACGAGCTCGAGCTGCCGCTCGCGGTCAACGCCAACACCACGCCGTTCGGCACCGCGTTCTGCGTACCGATCGACGCGAAGTACCACGTGACCACCGGGATTTCCGCCGCCGATCGCGCCGCGACGGTTCTGGCCGCGATCGATCCCGGCACGAAGCCGTCGGATCTCGCCCGGCCAGGGCACATTTCGCCGCTGCGCGCGCGCAACGGCGGCGTGTTGGTGCGCGCCGGACAGACGGAGGCGGCGGTGGACCTCGCGCGAATCGCGGGATTGTACCCGGCGGGCGTCATCTGCGAAATCATGAACGAGGACGGCTCGATGGCGCGGGTGCCGGAGCTGACCAAATACGTGAAGCGGCACAAGCTGTTGATGATCACCGTCGCGGATCTGATCCAGTACCGGATGCGGACCGAGACGGTCGTGCGCCGGGTCGCGACGGCGGCGCTCCCGACCGAGAACGGCGACTTCCGCGTCGTCGCGTTCGAGAGCGTGATCGACAAGGAAACCCACGTGGCCCTTGTCAAGGGGGAGATCGGCGACGGCGCGGACGTGCTCGTGCGCGTCCATTCCCGGTGCCTGACCGGGGACGTGTTTCACTCCGCGCGGTGCGACTGCGGGCCGCAGCTCGATGCCGCCCTGGAAAAAATCGCCGAGGAAGGACGCGGCGTGCTCCTGTATTTGAACCAGGAGGGACGCGGCATCGGCCTTTCGAACAAGATCCGCGCCTACGAATTACAGGATCAGGGGCTGGACACCGTCGAGGCCAACGAGCGCCTGGGCTTCAAGGCCGACCAGCGCGACTATGGGATCGGGGTGCAGATCCTGAAGGACCTCGGGGTCCGCTCGATGCGCCTGCTTTCCAATAACCCCCGTAAACTCGTCGGGATCGAGGGCTATCAGCTCTCGGTGGTGGAATGGATTCCGCTCGAAATCCCGGCCTCGGACAGCACCCGCCGCTACCTGAAAACCAAGAAGGACAAGCTCGGGCACAAGCTCACCTCGGTTTGACAGCCCGTGTGCTGTTCCGTTACGATAAACGTTTGCGCCTGAAGCGCTTACGGTCGTAATGTCCGGTTGAAGCCGGGCGAGCGAGGTCCGCTGTAAGGCGGATACCGGAATCACCATGTTCGAATCTCTCAGCGACCGCCTCCAGGGCGTGTTCTGCTCGCTTCGCGGCGAGACGCGGCTGACCGAAGCGACCGTCGAGGCGGCGCTTCGGGAGATCCGCATGGCGTTGCTCGAGGCGGACGTCAATTTCAAGGTCGTCAAGGCCTTCATCGACCGGGTGCGCGATCGCGCCGTCGACCAGGAAGTCCTCAAGAGCCTGACGCCCGCCCAGCAGGTCGTGCGCATCGTCCGCGACGAGATGCTCGCGCTCTTCGGGGAATCTCCCGGCGGGCTGCCGGCGTCGCAGGCGCACCCGCGCGTGATCATGCTCCTGGGGCTTCAGGGCTCAGGCAAGACGACGACCGCGGGCAAGCTGGGACGGTGGCTGGCGAAGCAGGGACGCCATCCGCTGCTGGTGTCGACCGACGTGCGCCGGCCCGCGGCGATCGAACAGCTCAACGTGGTCGGCAAGCAGGCGGGTGTTCGCGTTCACGATCCCGCGGGCGACCTCGATCCGGTCCGCCGCGCCAGCGGCGCGATGACCGAAGCGCGCAACAGCGGGTTCGATACGCTGATCGTCGACACCGCCGGCCGCCTGCACATCGACGACGACCTGATGAACGAGCTGCAGGCAATCAGCGCCGCGGTGCAGCCGACCGATCGCCTCTATGTCGCTGACGCGATGACCGGGCAGGACGCGATCAAGAGCGCCGGCGAGTTCAATCGGCGGATCGGCATCAGCGGCGTGGTGCTCTCGAAGATGGACGGCGATGCGCGCGGCGGCG
>JBDTSX010000453.1:0-4644 GCA_039930925.1 Acidobacteriota bacterium
AATGCAGCACGTCGGCAGCCAGCTCTCGCAAGTCATCGTGCAGGTCCAGGCGCTTGCCCCTCGCGTCGAGTCGGTCAACGACGGCATGGAAGCGCAGGCGAGCGGTGCCGAGCAGATCACCCAGGCGCTCACCCAGCTCGGCGAAGCGGCGCAGCAGACGGTCGACTCGCTGCGGCAGTCCGGTCAGGCGATCGACGAGTTGAACCGGGTCGCGGTCGGCCTGCGCGGCGGCGTCTCACGCTTCACGCTGCAGGCCGCGTGAGGGTGCGACCTGAGGCTCACGACCGTCACTCGGGCTGTACGGCCGGTGCGCGATCCCGAACTGAACCAGGCGGCGTGGGGGGCGTGATGCCGATCCAGGACCGGCAGGGAAAGGTGTGCCAGGCGCCATGATCGGCAAGTATCACTTCGGTCTGGTCGCGCTCTCGGTGGTGATCGCCATGGTCGCCTCCTACGCCGCGCTCGATCTCGCCGGGCGTACGAAGGCGGCGGAGGGTGCCCGGCGCTGGATCTGGCTGGGTGGCGGAGCGACCGCGATGGGCCTCGGCATCTGGGCGATGCATTACATCGGGATGCTGGCGTTCCACTTGCCGGTTCTGGTGCTCTACGACGTGCCGACGGTGATCCTGTCGCTGCTCGCCGCGATCGCCGCCTCGGCGGTGGCGCTGTTCGTGGTGAGCCGCCGTACCTTGACCGTGCCCAGTCTGATCGTCGGCAGCATCGTGATGGGGAGCGGGATCGCAGCCATGCACTACATCGGCATGGCCGCCATGCGCCTGTCGGCGATCTGCCGCTACGACTGGCGCATCGTCGCGTTATCGATCGTGCTCGCGATCGTGATTTCGCTGGTGGCTCTGGTCCTGACTTTTCTCCTTCGCGACGAAGTCCGGATCAGCAGCTGGCGGAAGGTCGGCAGCGCCGTCCTGATGGGTGTCGCGGTGCCGGTGATGCACTACACCGGCATGGCTGCGGCCACTTTTACGCCTGCTCCGTTGACCGCCGACACGTCCTGGGCGGTCAGCATCTCCGGCGTGGGCGTCGCGGCGATCACCGCCGTGACGTTCATGGTCCTGGCCTTCGCGATCCTCACGTCGATCATCGATCGGCAGCTGTCGGCCCAGGCCCTCGAGTTGAAGTCCAGCGAGAATCGCTATCGGCTGCTCTTCGAGCGCAGCCTGGCCGGCTTCTACAGGAGCACCATCGACGGACGCATCCTCGACGTCAATGAAGCCTGCTTCCGCATGTTCGGCTACGCCTCGCGGGAGGAGTACCTCGCCCGGAACGCCGCCGAAGTGTGGTTCGACCCCGCCGACCGCGACGAATTCATCGCCCGGTTGATCCGGCTGAAGAACGTCGCCAACGCCGAATACCGCTACCGCCGGAAGGACGGCACGCCGGTGTGGGTGCTCGAGAGCGTCGCGCTGCTCCAGGGCGACGACGGCACGCCGGCGGTCATCGAAGGGACGATGGTCGACATTACCGCGCGCAAGCAGGCCGAGCAGGAGATGCACCACGCCAGGGCGGCCGCCGAAAGCGCCAACGAGATCAAGAGCGAGTTCCTCGGCCGGTTGGTCGGCGTCCTGGATGCGATGCGCACCGGCGACTTGTCGCGCAGATTGACCGTCGATCGGGGCAACGAGTTCGGCACGCTGACGACCGGGTTCAACCGCATGACCGACGAGCTGGTGGGACTGGTCGGCCACGTCCAGGAGTCGGGCCTTCAGGTGAACGCGTCGGTCACGGACATTGCGGCGACCGCACGGGAGCAGCAGGCCACGGCCAGCGAGATTGCGACCACGACCATCGAGATCGGCGCGACCTCGCGTGAGATTTCCGCCACGTCGAAGAAGCTGGTGGGGACGATGAACGACGTGGCTGCGGTCGCCGAGCACTCGGCAGTGCTCGCCGGCGAGGGCCGCAGCAGCCTGACGATGATGGAGGAGACGATGCGGCGGGTGATGGATGCCGCGGTGGCGATCAACGCCAAGCTCGCCGTGCTCAGCAGCAAGGCGGCAAACATCAGCCAGGTCGTCACGACGATCACCAAGGTCGCCGATCAGACCAACCTGCTCTCGCTGAACGCCGCGATCGAGGCGGAGAAAGCCGGGGAGTACGGACGCGGGTTCGCGGTCGTCGCGACGGAGATCCGCCGCCTCGCCGATCAGACAGCGGTGGCGACCTACGACATCGATCAGACGGTCAAGGAGATCCAGTCGGCGGTCGCGGCGGGCGTGATGGGCATGGACAAATTCTCCGAGGAGGTCCGGCGGGGGATGGAGGAAATGCAGCACGTCGGCAGCCAGCTCTCGCAGGTCATCCAGCAGGTGCAGGCGCTGGCGCCTCGCGTCGAGTCGGTCAACGACGGCATGGAGGCACAGGCCAGTGGGGCCGAACAGATCACGCAGGCACTGACCCAGTTGAGCGAGGCGGCGCAGCAGACGGTGGACTCTCTCCGTCACTCCGGGCAGGCGATCGACGAACTGACCCGAGTGGCCGTGGGCTTGCGCGGCGGCGTCTCGCGGTTCACCCTGCAGACGGCGTGAGCGGTCCGGGACTCGCCACAACACCATGCTGTTCCTGATCTTCGAGCTCGGACGTGACCGGTACGCGATCGACGTCCGCCAGATCGCGGAGGTCCTGCCGCTGGTCGCGGTGACGCGCGTGGCGGGGGCCCCCAAGGGAATGGACGGCATCTTCAACTATCGCGGCGCGCCGGTGCCGCTCGTAGACCTGGCCCAGGTGACCCTGGGGCGGCCATCCGTGCGGCGGCTGAGCACGCGAATCGTGCTCGTCTACTACCCGGACGACGCCGGGCGGGGCCATCTGCTTGGTCTCGTCGCGGAGCGAGCGACCCGGACGGCCTCGCATGAGCCGTCGGAGTTCGTGCCTTCCGGCATCACCAGCACGGCGGCCCCCTACCTCGCCGGCATCGCCACGGACGCACACGGCCTGCTCCAGCGGATGGACATCGCTACGCTGCTGCCGCCGTCGGTCCGCGATCTCTTGTTCAAAGCGCCTGCGGACCACTGATGCCACTTGCCGCCTTGGAGGACCTGTTGAAAGCATCGATGGGGCTGAGCGCGGCGTCGATCGGCTCGTCCGCGATCGCCCGCGCCGTCCAGGAGCGGCTGTCTGCCTGCGGCCTCGCGGATGCGGGCGTCTATCTGGCACACGTCCGCGCATCGGGAACCGAGCTGCAAGCCCTGATCGAGGCGGTGGTCGTGCCCGAGACGTGGTTCTTCCGCGACAGCCACGCGTTCGCGGCGCTCGCACGCCTCGCCGGCGAGGAATGGCTGCCCGCCCACAAGCTCGGCGCGTTCACGCTGCTGAGCGTGCCGTGCTCGACCGGTGAGGAGCCGTACTCGATGGCGATGGCGCTCGATGAGGCCGGCATCCCGGCGAGCCGTTTTCACATCGACGCCGTGGACATCAGTGCCCGCCATCTCGCGCAGGGCACCCGTGCCGTGTACGGCAGGAATTCCTTTCGTACCGCCGACCAGAGGTTTCGCGATCGCCACTTCGATCTGGTGACGGACGGGTACCAGCTCCGGGACTCGGTGCGCCGCCAGGTCCGGTTTCAGCAGGCCAACCTCTTTGCCGCGGACTTCCTGCCGGGGCTGGCGATCTACGACGTGATTTTCTGCCGCAACGTGCTGATTTACTTCGACCGCCCGACGCAGGACCGTGCCATCGACGTCTTGAGCCGGTTACTCCGTGATGACGGGGTGCTGTTCGTGGCGCCGGCGGACACCGCGCTGCCCGCGAGCCATGGGATGATCTCCACGAACGAGCCGCTCGCGTTCGCGTTCCGGAAGCGTCGGGCCGCTGCGCCGCCCAGGCATCCCGCGACCCCGGCGGTCTCGCTACCGCGCCCGCGCATACCCCTCGCGCCCGCCCCCAGCCCGCTCCCCCCGCTCGCGACACCGGCGCCGCCCGCGGCGACGTCATCACCGAGGTGGTCGTCTCAGCGCCAGGGGAACGCGCTGAAGGCGGCCGCGGGTCGGACGGGGGATCTGGCCGAGGCCGTCAGGCTCGCCAATCAGGGACACTTCGACGAAGCCGCGATCCGATGCGAGGCCCACCTGCGGCTGCGCGGTCCGTCAGCAGGCGCCTTCCACCTCATGGGTCTGGTGCGCGACGCAACCGGGAACCAGTCCGAGGCGGCGGCCTTCTACCGGAAGGCGCTCTATCTCGATCCGAATTACTACGACGCCCAGATCCATCTCGCCCTGCTGCTCGAGAAGCAGGGGGACGCCGCCGGGGCGAAGATCCTGCGCGAGCGGGCGCAGCGGCTCGAGCACACGCAGAGGGTGTCGGGTGAGTGAACATCCCTCCCTCCCCACAGTCCCGGCGGCGGGGCTCGACGATTGCTGGAACCGCATCGGCGTTCGCGGCAACCGCTCGTGCCCGAAGCTGACCCAGTATGTCCACTGCCGCAACTGTCCCGTGTATGTCGCCGGCGCCGCGGCGCTCCTCGACGCCGATGCGCCGGACAGCTATTTCGCCGATCGCACCGCGCATTTCGCAAGACCTGCGAATGACGGAACGCACGAGACCCGCTCGGTGGTCATCTTCCGCGTCGCGTCCGAGTGGGTCGCGCTGCCGACCGCCATCGTCGTCGAGGTCGCGAACCCCCTGCCGATC
>JBDTSX010000454.1:0-4637 GCA_039930925.1 Acidobacteriota bacterium
CACCGCAGGGCGCAGGATGCTGTAGGGCGGCTGATCGCTGTGCAGCGGCACGCCCGTGGCACGCCATTCCTCGAGCTGTGCGACCGAGAAGTTCGAGACGCCGATCGCGCGGATCTTTCCCGCGTCGAGCAGCGCGTGGCAGGCCGCCGCGGTTTCGGCGATCGGCTGCGGCGCCGGCCAATGCAGCTGGTAGAGATCGATCTGATCGACGCCGAGCCGGCGCAGGCTGGCCTCGCATTCGGCTGCCACGTCCGCGGCCCCCGCCGATCGCGCCGGGGTGTCGCTGTCCACGCCGAGGCCGAACTTGGTGAAGATCATCGGCCGCCGCGACGCCGGCAGCTGTTTCACCGCGCGTCCGACCACTTCCTCTGCGTGGCCCGACCCGTAAATCGGCGCCGTGTCGATCCAGTTGACGCCGTGATCGATCGCCGCATGTATCGCGTCGATACTCCTCGCATCGTCCTGCCCGCCCCACAGATGGCCGCCGATCGCCCACGAGCCGAGGCCGATGGTCGAGACTTCCAAGACGCCGGTGCCCAGACTCCGTCGTTGCATGCACGCTCCCCTGGTCTCCCATTCTAACGTCCGCGACAGTGATTTGATGTGTATGGGCGGCGCAACCAACCGCAACCTTCGGAACGCTGTGGAGGCACGATGAGACGCGTGATCATGGTTTGGATTGTGCGACGCTGATCCGCGGTATCGTGAAAGACGGTGATGAAGCCGCCCCGGTCCGTTGGCATCGTTGTGACGGGTTTGCTGCTAGCCGCGGGACTTACCGGTTGTGCGCGGCGCCCTTCTGATTCGACCGACCTGGACCGTCGGTTGATTCTCGCCGCTGAGAGGGGGGATACGGCAGCGGTGCGGCGATTGCTGGGGCAGGGCGCCAGCATCGAAGCGAAGGATGGCAGCGACTCCACCGTTCTCAGTCTTGCGGCGGACCATGGCCAGGGCGACACCGTGAGACTCCTGATCGAGAAGGGCGCCAACGCCGCGGCCGCCAACCTGATTGGCGACGTCGCGCTCGTGAACGCAGCGAGGGTCGGCAACGTCGGCAGAGTTCGACTTCTGCTGGAGAGACAGCCGGACGCCAAGGCCACAGACAAGGCCAAGAACGAGGCCTTGCTCGCGGCGGCAGGCTTTGCGGTCATGAGTGTGATGAGCCTGGACGTTCCCGCTAGCGGAGTGGAATCGGGCGCCGCCCGGAAGAACTCGCGCGGAGAGGCTGCGTCAGCTCCTGTCATGGACCAGGCAGAGGCCGTGCGGTTGCTGATTGCCAACGGGGCCAGTATCGAGGCCAGGGACCAAGACGGCCGTACGCCACTGATCGAGGCGGCGGCTTTTGGCGTGACGAACGTGGTCAACGTGCTCCTCGACGCCGGCGCCGACGTCCAAGCGACCGACAGCCAAGGCGCGACGGCGCTGAGCTCGGCGGCGTGTGTCTGCGCCCAGGCTTCGATGAACGACACACTAGACGCCGTGAAGGCCCTGCTGGGAAAAGGGGCGAACGTGAATGCCCGGGATACGGCTGGCGCTACCGCGCTGATGGTGGCGTCAGGCTGGGGGCGAACCGGGATCGTGCAGCTGCTCCTGGACAACGGCGCCAGCATCGACGCCAAGGACGGTGCGGGAAACACCGCTCTGCTGATTGCCGCGTCAGGAAGCGCCCTTCCGGTTGCTGATGTCATCAGCCTGCTGCTGGAGCGTAAGGCCAGCGTCAATGCCCGCAACAAGGATGGCGATACCGCGCTGATTCTGACGTCCAAGACTGCCGTCGAGGACGTCGGCGTTGTGACGCGGCTTCTGAGTGGCGGGGCTGATGTGCGAGCCAACAACAAACGCGGCAACACGGCGCTGGGTTTGGCGGTTGAGAACGGTCACACCAACGCGATTCGGGTTCTGAAGCAGGCGATGACGAAGTCTCCGTCAAGGCCTTGAATCACCCCGCCGCCAGGGGCACGGCCGGCATCGGTTCAGCAACCTTCGCGATCGTGCAGGACGCGGCCGATGGTGAGCGCGCCCTGCTGCAGACCCCGCATCTCGTGGGCTAGCGAACCTCGAAGATGGTCAAGAGCGGTCGATGATCCGACGCCATCATGCCGTTGGCATCCCGCGTGTCAAAGACCTGCGATGAGGTCACGAACAGATTCGTCGATTGCTTCGAGTGCATGATGTAGTCGATCCGCCCGTTCTTGGTTTCCCCGGTGTTCCCCACGAACGACGTCGCGGTTCCGGCGGCTGCTGCCACGGTCCAGGAATCGTAATAGGTCGTGTTGAAGTGCGCGATTGAGGTCTGGTCCGGCCACGCGTTGAAGTCTCCGGCCAGGATCCGGTTCTGCGGGAGCGATCCAGCCCACGAGGTGATTTCCTTCGCCTGCACCAGCCGCAGCGCGGGGCTGTCGGGATCAAGATGGGTCAGGAGCAGGGTGACGTTCCGGCCGTTCACCGTGATGTCGGCCTCGACGACGTTGCGGTCGTAGTTGTTCATCAACTCGTAGCGACCGGTCGAGATCAGCGGATAGGTCGAGAGGATCAGATTGCCCTTGCCGTTCGCGTCCCATTGCCCGAATTCCTGGCCGAAGACGGAGTACCAGGTCCGGCCGGTTTTCTGTTCCAACAGCGCCTTGTACAACGCCGGCTGGTCCTGGTTGCCCCAGCCCGTGAACTTCTCGATCTCAGTCAGCATCACGACGTCCGCCCTGGTGCTGACGATGAAGGTCGCGAGGCGGTCGGGGTCGTAGGTATTGTTCGGGCTGAAGCCGCCGTGGTGGGTGTTCCACTCGAGCACACGCAGCGTGCTACCGGTCGGCACCGGGGTCGGTGTGGGCGTAGGCGTCGGCGTCGGCACCGGCGTGGGAACCGGTACGGGAGTGACCACAGGCCCCGGAACTGGTGCCACCGCATCGGTCGCCGCAAGAATGGTGGTGTCGTTTTTCGCAGCGCCCGGCGAGCGCCCGGCGTAGGTTGCAGACGACAGCACGATTTGATCGATCGACAGACCGTCCTCGCGCCCCTGCACCCGAATGGTCTGCACCGTGCCGTCGAAGTAGATCGACTCCCCGAGGGCGCCGTATCCGTAGGCGTCGTCCTGCCACCCCCAGCCGCTCTCGCCCGCGTTGGCAGCCTCTTCGAGGCTATACGTCATCGCCGACGCCGTGCCAATCCGGTATCTCGCGGCGCCGGATGCCGTCTTGGCGCCGCTGAACTGCACGAACACCGAGTCGTTGGTCCACGAATCGTTCTGCGCCTTGCTGCGGATCCACAGGTGATACGCGCGGCCGGCCTCCGGCGTGAAAGTCAGATCGAAATAGTGCACCGGTGACGCCAGGGGCGTTAAAAGCTTGGGCACGCCTGCGTCCGGAGTGGCCAGCCTGGCCCCGCCTGCCGCGGTCGCATCGGTCACGAGCGACCATGCGCCGGAGACGACGGTGGCGCGGTTGGCGTAAATGACGATTTCCGCTCTGCCGGCCGGTGTGGTCGCGGGAGGCGTAGGCACGACAGCGACGGACTCCGCGAGAATCGTCGTGTCGTTCTTGCCCGCACCAGGGGCGGTCGTCGCGTATGTCACTGGCGAGAGGACGATTTGATCGATCGAGATCCCGTCCTCGCGCGCCTGGATCCGGATCGTCTGCGGTGTACCGTCGAAGTAAATCGGTTCCCCGAGGACGTTGAGTCCGTAGCCGTTGTCCTGCCATCCCCAGCCGCTCTCGCCGGCGTTCGACGCCTCTTCGAGGCTGTAGACCATCGCTGACGTCGTTCCGATCCGATATGCCGCAGCGCCGTCTACCGTCTGCCCGTTGCTGAACTGGACGAAGACCGAGTCGTTCGTCCACGAATCGTTCTGGGCCCGGCTGCGGATCCACAGGCGATAGGCGCGACCGGCCACCGGGGTGAACTTCAGCTCGAAGTAGTCGGCCGGCGAGGCGAGAGCGACCGCGCGTTTGGCGACGCCGGCATCCGGGTTGGCCAGGCGTTCGCCGCCGGCCGCCGACGCGTCACTCACACGGGACCACGCGCCAGCGATGACCGTGGCACGGCGCGCGAAGAGGACGATATCCCCGGTATCAGCCGCGGCCGTCCGCGCCATGCCGGCAGTCAGAAGGAGGACACCGAGTATGAAGGAGCAAACCGCAGTTGAACGTCTCATGATGTGCAGAGCCACTTTCAATGTGAAGCCGGTTGGTCGGCTGGGCTTTAAGGGTCGAACGCACGTGAGCGGAGCGACGCGCGTCCGGTCAAAATCTCCGGGGGTCCCGTTCCCGCTGTGCATGTGTAGGGCAAGGTGCCGACCAACCACCGGCCAAGGGCGCCGGGTTACCAAAGTGTCCTCGAGTTACTTTTCTGGTGGTTCCGGAGACCGGGCGTGCAGATCGTCAGGCTGGGAAATTCCTGGAAGAGTTGCGACAAACACTGATGAAGATCGCGAAATGGCCAAGCAACAAAGGAGGAGGCAGAACGGGTACTGGGGTGGGGCTCGGGCGCGCGAAGATCAGGTGCAGACTCCGCGGCCACCGGTCGAGAACGATCGCGGTACTACGGATTTGCGGGCGGAGGGCTCGAATCGTCAGGCATGTCGCGGAGACTAGGTACAGTTCCGCGCCCCGGACCGTCAGGCTTCAACAGCCTTCGGCGCCGCG
>JBDTSX010000455.1:0-4621 GCA_039930925.1 Acidobacteriota bacterium
AGATCGCTCTCGTAGGCGCGGACGGTGTGCGGCGACGCGTTCTCGTTGAACCGGAGATGCTCGACGAACTCTGCGATCCTGGACTTCATCCCGGTGCGCTAGGGAACCGGTTGGCCGATGGCAGACGGCTGCAGCCCCGCGGTACTCCAGGCGTCGAGGTCGGCAAGGGCGCGCGCGGAGAGCGCCGCGTTGCGCTCGGCCTTCTTGCGGGGCACCCTGCGACCCGGCCCCGGTATGAGCGGCGGAATGATCCCGAACGAGATATTCGTCGGTTGATAGTTGGCCGGATTCGCGTGGGACACGTAATAGGCGAGCGCGCCGATCGCGGTCGTTCTTGGCGGCACTTGCAGCGGCTCACCGAGCGCGAGCGCCGCGGCGTTTCGGCCGGCAATGAGCCCCGATGCGGCAGACTCCACGTACCCTTCGACGCCGGAGATCTGCCCGGCGAAGAACAGATCGTCGCGCAGGCGTGTCTGCCACGTTTCACGCAGGACGGTCGGTCCGTTGATGTAGGTGTTGCGGTGAATCATGCCGTAGCGGACGAACTCCGCCTGCTCGAGCCCCGGAATCAGCCGGAGCACCCGGGCCTGCTCGCCCCACTTCATCTGCGTTTGGAACCCCACCAGGCTGAAGTGATCGCCGGCGAGATTGTCCTGCCGCAATTGGACCACGGCATGCGCCTCGCGGCCGGTCCGCGGATCCGAGAGCCCGACCGGCTTCATGGGGCCGAACCGCAAGGTGTCGACGCCGCGCGAGGCCATCACTTCGATCGGCAGGCATCCTTCGAAGAACTTCGGCTGGTCGAACTCGTGCAGCGGCGCGCGCTCGGCCGCCATCAGCGCCTCGTAAAATCGCGCGTACTCGCTCTGAGTCAGCGGACAGTTCAGATAGTCCCCCTCCCCGTCGTCCACTCCACACGCCGGCGCCTCCACCGGGACACTCAATGTTGAGTGTCCCGATTGAGTGTCCCTGTCGCTGGCCCGCAGGCTCCGCCCCCAGCGGGAGGCACGGAACACCCGCGACATGTCGATGGTCTCGGCGAGCACGATCGGACTGACGGCATCGTAAAAATAGAGATGCGAGGCGCCGACCATCGCAGCGATGTCGGCCGAGAGCGCGTCGGACGTCAGGGGACCGGTCGCGACGATCAGCGGACCGTCGAGACCGGCCGGAATCCGGGCCACTTCCTCGCGCACGATTGCAATGAGCGGGTGCGCGCCCACCGCGCGAGTCACTTCCTCCGAGAAACGCTCGCGATCGACCGCCAGCGCCGCGCCGGCGGGCACCCGGGCCGCATCCGCAGCGCGCATGACGATCGATCCCAGCCGCCGCATCTCCTCTTTCAGGAGACCGACCGCGTTATCGAGCTTGTCGCCGCGGAACGAGTTGCTGCACACCAGCTCGGCGAGCCGGTCGGTCTTGTGGACCGCCGTGCCACGCACCGGCCGCATCTCGTGGATGGTCACGGCGGCGCCCCGCTCCGCCGCCTGCCAGGCGGCTTCAGAACCCGCAAGACCGCCGCCGATGATGTGAACCATGCGCATTCATCCGACCTTATCATCGTCGCGCGATCACGCGCGCGAACCGGCCGCCGACGGACGAGACCTGCCCGCCCAGCTCGAGCTCCATCAGCCTTGGCAGCAGCTTGGCCGGCGCGATCGCGGTTGCCTCGACGAGCTCGTCGAGGCGATAGACCTCGCCCGGCTCCATGCGAGCGAGCAGCGGATCGGACCCGACGGACCCCTGCGGAGCCAGACCGGGACTCCTCACCGACGGCCAGCCGATCTCCTCCAGGATATCGTCCGCTGACTCGACGACCTTTGCTCCGTCCTTCAACAACCGATGAGAGCCGCGGTTCCGTCCCGAGAGGACATTGCCCGGCACCGCCATCACGTCGCGCCCTTGTTCGAGAGCGCACCGCGCCGTGATCAGCGAGCCGCTGCTCTCGGAGGCCTCGACCACGACCACGGCCAGGGAGATGCCGCTGATGATGCGGTTCCTGAGCGGAAAGTGTTCCGGCAGCGGCACGGCGCCGGGGCCGAGCTCCGATGCGATGACGCCATTGGCCGCAATGGCGCGAGCCAGCGGCTCGTGCTCCGCCGGATAGACGCGATCGAGGCCTGAACCGAGCACCGCGACCGTCGGACCGCCGGCCTGCAGCGACCCGCGATGGGCGGCTGAATCGACGCCGCGGGCGAGTCCGCTGGCGACCACGATGGCCCGCTCGGCGAGCTCCGCCGCGAGCCGGCCTCCCACGTCCAACGCGTATGGCGTCGCCGCGCGAGACCCGACAATGGCCACCGCCGGTCTGGCGAGGACGGCCGGATCCCCCAGAGTCCAGAGCACCGGAGGGGGATCCGCGGTGCAGGCCAGCAGCGCGGGATATCGGGAATCGAACCACGGCAGCGGCTCCATTCCGGAGGCGGCGCCGGCCCTCAGGGCGACGTCGGCGGCCGCACGAGCCGCGTTCCCGAGTCCCGGCGATGCGCCGAGCACCTCGAGCAGGAGCGCCACCGAGGCGTCCGGGTCCTGTTGGCGGAGCTCCTTGAAGGTCGTGCAGACCCGCACGCGGGAGAGAGACAGCATGGAGACGCTGACGGCGGTGTGAAGATCCATCGATCCTCCTCGCGCACGACCGCGCCGCCGGGCCGAAATGGCAAGGGCCGGCGCCGCGGCTGCATGCGCAGCTCTACGGCCCGGCCCTCTGTCCACATTATAGGTAGCCAGTGTCTCCCGATGCAAGGCCCGGGGTTACGCGCGGCGTCGGCCGCTTACGGAAAAGACCGGAATCGGACCCCCAGCCGCCACGGATCAGCGGGGAACTCGCTGGTACGTCCATTGCTCCACGTCTCGCGCCGCTCGTCGCGCCGGGGATTGAAAGCGTGGCGGAAGTCGTTGAAACAGCTTGCGGCGGATCCAGCGGGTCGTTATAGTGGAACATATACCCATGGCATCTCGAGCTCACGTGATTGTCCGAGCTCTCGTTTTTGCGGCGGCTGTTTCAGTCTCCACGGCACCCGCGTGGGCGGATCAGCGCTCGGCGTCGAAAGCGCAGGTCGAGTTCGGCATCAAAGTCGCGCAGAATGGATTGTGGAAGGAAGCCACCTACCGCTGGGAAAAAGCGGTCGAGATGGATCCGACCTACGCCGCGGCCTGGAACAATCTCGCGATTGGATACGAGCACGAAGGGAAATTCGACGAGGCGCGACAGGCGTACGACAAGGCCGTCACGCTCGATCCCAAGAATCTCCTGATTCGCCAGAACTACGATCTCTTTAAAGAAATCAATGACCGGCAGAAGCGTCGCAACGATCGTTAGCGCGGTGCTGCTCGCCTCGGTGAGCGCCTGCACGAATTTCTTCGAGGTCCCGATCGAGACGCCCATCTCGGCGAAGATGGACGTGTCGGCGTTCCGCCGCGTGCTCGTGGCCGGATTCATCAGCGGCGGCACGGACGATGTGGACGCGAACCTGGAGACGGTGCGTCTCCTTCGCAGCCAGCTGCGATCGAAGTCCGGGCTGCGCGTGATTGAAGCCGAGGTCCTGCCCCTGGCGGAGCTCGCGGCCGACAAAGTGAAGGCCTCCAACACATCCGGTCCCGCGGTGCCGCAGGGAGCCGCGGATGCGCAGCCGGTCGCTCCAGTTCCGCAGCTGCCCGGTGCCGCGCCCGGCGTCTCGACTGACGGAAAAATCCGGACCCAGAAAGATCTCGACAAATATCAGTCGATCTTCGCCGACGTCGCGTTCTGGAAAAAGATTGGTGAAGAGTACGAAAATCCGCTGATCGTGACCGGCACGGTCCTGTTCACGCCACAGCAGACCTCCGGGTTCGTCACCCGCAACGTGGAGCAGTACGATCAGCTGGGCCGCCGCACCGTGGTCCCGATGCGTGCGTACATGGAGCGCAAGGGCTTCGCGATCACGCCGAAGTTCATCTTCATCGACGGCCGCACCGGCGCCACGCTGCACAGCGAAACGATCACCGAGCAGGTGCTCTACAACGCGCAGCAGAATACGCCCGCGCTGTCGTCGTATTTCGAGCTGATGGACAAGATCCTGCCGACGTTCCTCGGAACGCTCAGCACACAGAAGATCCGCGGCACGCGCGTCCTCCTGCGCTAAGGCTCTCGGGCGTCTCCGTTTACTCGCGCCAGCCTTCCGTGCTACCCTGATTCCTTTGCAGACAGCCAGATAGACCCGTCCGTGCGGGTCGGGCGGAGGGTTGGAAACGTGTTCGCAATCATTCAAACCGGCGGGCGGCAAGTCCGGGTGAACCCTGGGTCCAAGGTCACGGTCGATCGCATGCCCACGGCCGAGGTCGGCAAGGAAATCACGTTCGAGCAGGTGCTGTTCCTCGAAAAGGACGGCGGCGAGATGCTCGCCGGCGCGCCGTTTGTGGCGAACGCCCGGGTCGTCGGCATTGTCGACGGCGAATCGCGCGGCCCCAAGATCCGCGTGTTCAAGAAGCGGCGCCGGAAGGGTTTCCGGAAGACGCGCGGGCACCGCAGCACGTATACGCGCATCCGCGTCACCGACATCGTGGTCTAAAGAATTCAGCAATCCGATCATGGCTCATAAAAAAGGTCAGGGCAGTTCCCGCAACGGGCGCGACAGCAACTCGC
>JBDTSX010000456.1:0-4619 GCA_039930925.1 Acidobacteriota bacterium
GGCTCCAGGTCAGGTAGACGGTGAACAGCCACGGCACCAGCGCCGGCCACACATGCGACGCGACGCCCGCCAGGGCGAGCAGGGCGGTGATGTGCAGCGTGAAGACGCGGTACCGGGCGAACTCACTCCGCGTGTGGTACGCCCGGTAGACGGTCGCCATGAAGTGCGGATAGTTGAACGCCAGGGCCAGGACGTAGAACGCCACCGCTCCCGTGCGGGTCGCCGACGAGACCTGCCCGGCGACGAGCAGGAGGGGAGCCGACCACGCGCCGCAGCCGATGATCAGATCGACGGCCGGGCGGTGGATCCAGCGCGCCTCCGGCGCCGGCGGGGCAGGGGCGCCAACCTTGGCCATGCGCCACTGACTCTATCGAAAGCGCGAGCGCCCGATGGTTCTCTCCGGCACACGTCGTGCCCGGCGGGAGGGCTTCCGCCGGCATCGCGGCGATTCGGGGTTACCATGGCGCAGGGGCCGCGAACCGTTCATGGCCGTTCCGCCGCGCGTCACTCTTCGCGATTTCCCCTCAATTCCCCAGCGATACGGCCAATCGGCCGGCTGCTTCGAGGTGATCTCGCCAGCCTCCTCGTGGCCGTGGCGGGCATCCGGAACCGCCAGGTGTTGCCGGGGTCGGCGGCCCCGCGGCGCTGCGGCCCGCGCGGAATATGTTTGAACCAACCGCAGATTGGGCTAAGTCTGTAGGGTGGGGCTTCGGCGGGACTGGATGTTCCCGCCAGGTTTCTTGAAGGATTGACGACGTTTTCTATGGCGAAGACCCTGGTGATTGCGGAAAAACCGTCGGTGGCGCAGGACATCGTCCGCGCGCTCACCCCGTCGGCAGGAAAGTTCGAAAAGCACGAAGATCATTTCGAGAACGACAAGTACGTCATCACGAGCGCGGTCGGCCACCTCCTGGAAATCCAGGCCCCCGAGGAGTTCGACGTCAAGCGCGGCAAGTGGAGCTTCGCGCACCTGCCGGTGATCCCCCCGTACTTCGACCTGAAGCCGGTCGAGCGATCCAAGTCGCGGCTGAACGCCGTGGTCCGCCAGGCGCGGCGGAAGGACATCACGCAGCTCGTGAACGCGTGCGACGCGGGGCGCGAAGGCGAGCTGATCTTCCGGCTGATCGAGCAATACGCCGGCGGCAGCAAGCCGCTCGGCAAGCCGGTGCGCCGTCTCTGGCTGCAGTCGATGACGCCGGCGGCGATCCGCGAGGGGTTCGAGGCCTTGCGCAGCGAGGACCAGATGCATGGCCTGGCCGATGCGGCGCGATCCCGCTCGGAGGCGGACTGGCTGGTTGGCATCAACGGCACGCGCGCGATGACCGCCTTCAACTCGAAGGATGGCGGGTTCTTCCTGACGACCGTCGGCCGCGTGCAGACCCCGACGCTCGCGGTGGTGGTCGAGCGCGAGGAGCGCATTCGCGCGTTCGTCAGCCGGGACTACTGGGAAATCCACGCCAGCTTCCGCGCCGTGGCGGGGGACTATCCCGGCAAGTGGTTCGACCCGACGTGGAAGCGCACCGAGGAGGACAACGAGATCAAGGCGGATCGGGTCTGGACCGAGCGCGAGGCGCAGGCGATTGCGGACGCGGTGCGCGGCCAGGCCGCGGTGGTCACCGAAGAGTCGAAGCCGACCACGCAGGCGAGCCCGCTCCTCTTCGACCTCACCTCGCTGCAGCGCGAGGCCAACGGCCGCTT
This sequence comes from Acidobacteriota bacterium, assembly GCA_039930925.1. Lineage (GTDB taxonomy): Bacteria > Acidobacteriota > Vicinamibacteria > Vicinamibacterales > 2-12-FULL-66-21 > JALZOC01. The sequence continues at coordinate 1,699 of JBDTSX010000456.1, forward strand.
CGGCTACTCGGCCAAGACCACGCTGTCGATCGCGCAAAGCCTCTACGAGCGGCACAAGGCGCTGACCTATCCGCGAACCGATTCGCGCGCGCTGCCCGAGGACTACCTCCCGGTGGTGCGGCAGACCTTCGAGATGCTGGCCGCGAGCGGCATGCGGCACCTGGCGCCGCATGCGCAGGCGGCCGTGGCGAACAACTACATCAAGCCGAGCCGACGGGTGTTCGACAACGCGAAGGTCAGCGATCACTTCGCGATCATTCCGACCCTGCAGGCGCCGGAAGGGCTGTCCGAGGCCGAGCAGAAGCTCTACGACCTGGTCGTCCGGCGCTTCATGGCGGTGTTCTTTCCGTCGGCCGAGTACCTGGTCACGACGCGCATCTCGCGCGCGCTCGAGTATTCGTTCAAGACCGAAGGCAAGGTCCTCGTCAGGCCCGGGTGGCTGGCGATCTACGGCAAGGAAGCGCAGGACGAAAATGCGGAAGGGCCGCAGAGCCTGGTGCCGGTCAAGGCCGGTGAACAGGTGCTCGCCGACACGGTCGAACCGAAGGCGTTGAAGACGCGTCCGCCGGCCCGCTACTCGGAAGCGACGCTCCTCGGGGCGATGGAAGGGGCGGGCAAGCTGGTCGAAGACGACGAGCTGCGCGAGGCGATGCAGGAGAAGGGGCTCGGGACGCCGGCGACCCGCGCGGCGATCATCGAGGGCCTGCTCAACGAGAAGTACATGATTCGCGAAGGGCGCGAGCTGATCCCGACCGCGAAGGCGTTCCAGCTGATGACGCTGCTGCGCGGCCTCGGCGTGGAGGAGCTCTCGAAGCCGGAGCTGACCGGCGAGTGGGAGTTCAAGCTCGCCCAGATGGAGCACGGCAAGCTCGGTCGCGCAGAGTTCATGCGCGAGATCGCCGAAATGACGAAGCACATCGTCAAGAAGGCGAAGGAGTACGACCACGACACGGTGCCGGGCGACTACGCGACGCTCACGACGCCGTGCCCGAATTGCGGCGGCGTGGTGAAGGAAAACTACCGGCGCTATGCGTGCACCGGCAAGGACGGCACCGGCAACGACGCCTGCGGTTTCTCGTTCGGCAAGACGCCGGGCGGGCGGACGTTCGAGCCGGCCGAGGTCGAACAGTTCCTGCGCGACAAGCGGATCGGTCCGCTCGACGGGTTCCGATCGAAAGCCGGGTGGCCGTTCACGGCCGAGATCGTCCTCAAATACAACGAGGACGAAAAGAACTGGAAGCTGGAGTTCGACTTCGGCAATGACGCCGAAGAAACCGGCGAGCTCGTCGATTTTTCGGGACAGGAGCCGCTCGGCGTCTGCCCCAAGTGCGCGGGGCGCATCTTCGAGCTGGGCAGCAACTACGTCTGTCAAAATGCCGTGCGCACCGACGCGCAGCCGGATCCGACCTGCGACTTCAAGAGCCGCAAGGTGATCCTGCAGCAGCCGGTCGAGCGCGAACAGATGACCAAGCTGCTCGCCACCGGCAAGACCGATCTCCTCGACAAGTTCGTGTCCATGCGGACCCGACGACCGTTCAAAGCGTTCCTGGCCTGGGACAAAGAGGCCGGGAAGGTCAATTTCGAGTTCGCGCCGTCGAAGTTTCCGCGCAAGGGGCCTGCCCGGTCGGGCGCGCCGCGCGCGGCCGCGGCTGCGACCGCGACAGCCATCAAGAAGAGAGGCGCGAATCCCGTGTCGAAGAAAACTGCGAAAAGTGATGCTCCGAAGGCGCCGCGCAAGCCCGGCAAGGCACTGACGCCGAGTCCGGAGCTGGCGGCCGTGATCGGCAACGAGCCGGTGGCGCGCACCCAGGTGATCAAGAAGCTCTGGGATTACATCAAGGCCAATGGCCTGCAGGACGCCGTGAACAAGCGCGCCATCAACGCCGACGCGCTGCTGCTGCCGGTGTTCGGCAAGCCGCAGGTGACAATGTTCGAGCTGGCGGGGATCGTCGGCAAGCACGTCAGCTGAAGCCGGCGGACTGCCCGGATTCACGACGCCGTGGCGTCCGGCCTCAACCGGACGTTCGCGGTGCGCCCGTCAAGTCTCTGTAGCGTCCGGCTTCGGTACCGTCCGGAGCGTTCGGCTTCGGTGCCGTCCGGCTTCGGTGGCGTCCGGCTTCTGTGGCGTCCGGCTTCAGCCGGACGACTGCGGCTGGCAGGCGAGTGAGCTCGACGTTCAGTTTCCGATGGTGGGGAACGGCCTGACGGTGTAGCGCCCGCTGCCGGCGAAGAGCCGGACGAACCGTCCGCCAATCGAGGGGGTGTTCCTGACGCGCACCATCGCGGGGCGGGACGCCGCCCGCGGCGTGCCGCGCGCCAGGCGGACGCGCACGGGACTGAGCTTCGGGGCAGCGACCGGGACCGCGACGTCACGGGCCGTGACCTGCACGCGCGGTTCAGGCGCCGGCGCCACGACCGTGGGCGCCACCTCCGCGGACAGCGCCGTTGGTTGGTGCTGCAGAGACCGGACGAGCGTCACGCCGAAGAGTGCCGCCGACAGCAGCCCCGCCCCGGCGATCCGAATCAGGTCCCATTTCTGAGCTCGCGAGAGTTGCACCGATCGCGACAACGTGTCCTCCCGTCAGGCGTGTCACCCGAACACGCCGGCGTGCTCTCTTCCAAGAATCGCGCCCACCGAATGGTCCCACTCGTCACCTGCAAATAAAGGGGCCACCGGGGTTTGCGGGAAGATGACGCCACGGTGAACGCCCGGCCGGTGCAGCACGCTGATACGCGCGCCGCTAATCTGACATCGTTGGTCATCGGAGAGCGCCAAGTGGACCACACGGTTGCTCGCTCCCGCACGCTGGCCGATCCTCGAGGTTCGGCATCTTCCTGCGAAACCAGGTGATGAAGCTGATGGCGATCCCGCTCGTCGCCGAGCTCGCTGTAGGCCGTGAGATGAGAGACAGCCTGGAGCT
>JBDTSX010000457.1:0-4606 GCA_039930925.1 Acidobacteriota bacterium
CACAAAATCGCCTGTGTTTTCAACGATTTGCAGCGCACGGTAACTTGGCTGTCGCACTTCGGTCACGCGAAGCCCGGCCCGCGGCCTCTAGGCTCACGCGTCATCGCTGTTGTCGGTGACGCACCGTGCCAGTGGCGTTCGCCGGGTTCGAACCATACGATGTCACCAGCTCGGACCTCCCCGCCTCCGCCATGACCCGCAGCGAGTATCCGCGCTTGGACAGCTGATCAGCGTGCAGCGAGCCCTTCACCTGAGCGGGCTGGAGAAAGCGCGGTTTACGTGTCGAAGCCGCAGTACGTCGCGGCAATCATCACGAAGGCGGCACACGGCGTCGCCTTGGCGACATGGTAGGATGAGCTCAGAAGCTGTCCGAACCCTGTATACAAAGTTCGGACAGCTTTCAAAGGCCCGGCTCGGTAAGGCTTCTGACCAGAGAGTCTTGACAGCTGAAACCGGTCACGCGGCCTAGAGCAGCCAGGGTCGAAGATCGTTTACCGACGAGCTTCATCGCATTTCGCGGGCCGCAGGTCCAGGCTAACCAGTTGCGAATTCCGTCCCTAACACCCGGCCAGCTCAGCCGCAATGCGACCCGCCTTAGTCCGGTGCACGCAAGCTCGCGGCGTCTCCCTTCCCCACACTATTTCGCCGGAGCCTTCGGCATCGATGGTTTCCCGCGCATCGCTTCAAAGGCTCGCTGAAAGAGTTCGATCTCAGGACTTCGAGCGTTCGAGCGGACCGTTGCGGCGTCGCCGAAATCGAGCAATCGATAGTCAGGAGAGCGGTACACCGGCCATTGAGGCAACCCTCCACCGTTTGGATTCCCTGTCTTCGCGAACCGCACCCACGCCGCTGCCATTGCCCCTGACACCGTCCGATCGATCTCGTCGAATTGCGAGGCGTCCCCACTCGTGTTGTCGAAGACATATGCGACTTCGGAGGTATGCGCGGCGCCTCCCCAGGCCGAGCGGCTGGATGGCGCGACACGCGAAAACCGATACATATAGACCTCGCCGACTTTCGAAGCCGCACGAGCTGTAATTACTGTCGGCGCGATGTATCGCGACTCGCCGTCCAACAACGGCGCCGCGACCGAGACGTCGGCGTCGGTCGCTGCCGAATACCTCGCGAGCACAGCGTCAACGAGCTCGGCCGGAAATCTCGCGCGGACAAACGGGCGATAGTCCTCGAGCGTCTTGGGCAAGTCCCTCGTGTAGAAGAGACCCTCGTCGGCGTTGTGACCAATGAGGAGCGGTACATTCAGCTGGTTGGTCGTGCCCATGAGAACGGCAGGATCATCCAGTACGACATGCCCGTCCACGAGCGGGACGTAGGTCAAGCCTGTCCAGGAGGTCTCACTTCTGCTCGGCAGTCGTGCGAGTACCTCGTCTGCGCTCAACGCGCGGAGTGTCGCGATGTCCGGTGCGATCGAGAGTCCCTGCTCTTCCGCTGGCGCAAAGCCATAGGACGGAACACGAAGTCGCGGCTTCGGCCCGGCAGCCGTCGACCCGAGGCTCTGTGCAATGGCGCGATGGAACAACCCTCGTGCGAGCGGCGAGACCATGAGGAATGCCTGGCTGGAGGCGCCGGCTGACGTTCCAAACAGCGTCACGTTCTCAGGATTCCCGCCGAACGCGGCGATGTTCGTGCGAACCCAGAAGAGCGCGGCGATCTGATCGAGCAGCCCGTAGTTGCCGGACACGTGGTGTTCGGACTCGCGCGACAGCGCGGGGTGCGCCAGGAACCCGAGCGCTCCCAATCGGTAGTTGAAACTCACGACGACCACACCACGACGAGCCAGGTTCGTCCCGTCGAGGCGGGGCAAGGTGACCATCCCGAAGTTGAATCCTCCACCGTGGATCCACACCATGACGGGGAGCCGGTCGCCGCTGGACTTCGCCGGAGTCCAGATGTTGAGCGTGAGACAGTCTTCGCTTGCAGGCCCACCCAGCAGCGCACCCGGCGCGCGCGCGGGCGGCGTCCCGGGACATCGCGGTCCGAACTGCGTGGCATCCCGCACGTCTGTCCACCGTTCGGCCGCCGCGGGTGGGCGCCACCGACGGTCGCCGGTTGGCGGAGCGGCGTACGGAATACCCTTGAACGCCATGACGTCAGTCCCAATGCCTCGCACTGGCCCGGACTGTGTGTGAACTGTTGCCGGGACTGGCGGCGGCACCTGTCCGTGTACGACGGTAAGAGCGAATGTGACGGCCACCAGCTTCAGGACCCAGCGCATAGATACCCCTCCGGACGCGTGGACTCGCGCAGGTACAATAGCCACCACGCGACGGGCATGTCCCAGGGAATTTCCAGGGATCTTGCAGCTTTTATCTAAGGATCCGCAGTGCGCATTCGCTTCGGCCCGTTCACGCTCGATCTCGAGAGCAGGCAGCTGACCAACGCCGGCGAGGAAATTCATCTCGAGCCGAAGGCGTTCGAACTGTTGTCGGCGCTCGTGCTCGAGCGGCCGAAGGCGCTCTCGAAAGTGGACCTGCAGGAACGTCTGTGGCCCGGCACATTCGTCGCCGAAGCCAACCTCTCCAACCTCGTCGCCGAAATTCGGGCGGCACTCGGAGACCCTGCCCGTGCGCCCAGGTTCGTGCGCACCGCGCACGGCTTCGGATATGCGTTCTGCGGTGACGCGGTGCCGTTGACCGATCCCGGTGATGCGCCGCCAGTTCGAGAGCCACCGGAATCGAGCGACGGAATCGAGGCCAGGGCAGACACAGGTTCACCGCCTCCACCATCGAGCCGCGTCCCATGGCTGATTGCTGGTGTGCTAGCCGTTGGACTGGTCGCGGCCACAGTCATCGGACTGCGCCGCGACGGCGACCTCGCGCCAGCTGCCGGTCCGGCACAGTTCACCATCGCGCCGCCGGAGGATTCGTCGTTTGGCGGTCCGGCCGGTGGTGGGACCGGCACGGCCACGCAGCTGGCCGTGTCCCCTGATGGCCGGCTCATCGTCTTCGTGGTGCGCGCCACAACCGCGCATCAGATCTGGCTGCGACCGGTCGCCACTCTGGAAGCGACGCCGATTCAGGGAACCGATGGCGGAGCCTTTCCGTTCTGGTCGCCCGACAGCCGATCCATCGGGTTCTTCGCGGATGGCAAGCTCAAGACGGTCCGGATGGCCGGCGGACCACCGATCGTCGTGGCCGACGCACCGTTCGGAAAAGGTGGGAGTTGGAGCCGCGACAATGTGATTCTCTTCGCGCCAGGTCCCTCACAAACCGGCCTCTTGCGCGTGTCAAGCGCCGGCGGGGAACCGACGGTCGCCACGACCCTCAACAAGACGGCCGGGGAAGACGTCCACCGATGGCCGCACTTTCTGCCCGATGGCCGGCACTTCTTCTATACGGCTGTTACCGGACCCTGCTGTCCGGCGTCGACGCCGTCCGCGATCCGAATTGGCTCGCTCGACCGGCCGGGTGACGATAGCACCCTCTTTCAGGCCGAGACATCCGTGTCCTACGCCTCCGGTCATGTGATCTTCGCGCACGATGAGAGCTTGATGGCACAACCGTTCGACCTCGAGACACGTCAACTGCGAGGCGATGCCTTCCCGTTGGCCGAACGTGTCACCAAGGAGCCGAGCCGCTACGTAGGGGCGTCGGTGTCGGAGAACGGCACGCTGGTGTACGGACAGGCGGTCTCAGACGTGGCGCGGCAGTTGACGTGGTTCGATCGGACCGGTCGTGTGCTCGGCACAGTCGGTGACGCGGCTCCGTACTCCGGCCTCGCGCTGTCACCGGACGAACGCCGCGTGGCGGTCACGTTGGAGGCAGGAACTCCGCAGAACGTCGGCATCTGGCTGATCGACATCGCCCGTAGCATCAGGTCCCGCCTGACGGTCCATCCAGGACGGGACGTGTCGCCCGTGTGGTCCCCAGACGGTGTGCGGATCGCCTTCCAATCCTCGCGATCGCAACAGCCAGTCGCCGTGCGTCAGACGTTGAGCAATGGAACAGGCGTCGACGAATTGCTCCTGGAGGGCCCGGGCAACTTCACGATGACACCGAGCGGCTGGTCCGCAGACGCACGTTTCATCGCGTACACCACGCGAGGATCGAACGTGTGGATCCTTCCGTTGTTCGGCGATCGGAAACCGTTTGCGTTCGCGGAGACTCCGTTCATTGAAGCATCGGCCGTGTTTTCGCCGGATGGCCGATGGATCGCCTACACGAGCAACGAAGGTGGCCAGACGGACGTCTACGTGCAGTCGTTTCCCGGACCGGGCGCGAAATCTCAAGTGTCGAGAGACGGTGGGAGCCATCCGGTGTGGCGAGCGGACGGTCGGGAATTGTTCTATCTCGCAACGGATGGGACGATGATGGCGGTCCCGGTCGGCGCGGGACGTTCATTCGATGCCGGACTGCCGCAGGCCCTTTTTTCAAGCAACGCATGGAGACTCACGGCGAACCAGGTCTACGCCGTGACCAAAGACGGGCAGCGCTTCCTCGTCACGGCGACGCCACAGAAGTCCAGCGGCGCGGCGCCGCTGACCGTCGTCCTCAACTGGGCGGCGGCGATCCACAGATAGAGAAGCGCTCGAAGGGGCCGAGATTTTTCTCGGAAAGCCGTCCGAAACTTGTCAACGCGCTTCGAGTCG
>JBDTSX010000458.1:0-4604 GCA_039930925.1 Acidobacteriota bacterium
TCACGCTGAACGTGAAGTCGTTCACCGCGTTCTGCGACGAGTTGATCGCGCGCCAGCTCCCGATCCAGTGGTTTGGCAACGCGCGCGCCGACAACCTGACCGATCCGGCATTCGTCCGCCGCCTGAAGCAGGCCGGATGCTGGATGCTCGCGCTCGGCGTCGAGTCCGAATCCGACGAAGTCCGGAAGAACATGGTGAAGCGGCTGGAGCGCGAGAAAATCCAGACCGCCTTCAGCAACATGCGCGAAGCGGGCATCCGCTCGTTTGCGTTCTTCATTTTCGGATATCCCGGGGAAACTCCCGAGACCATGGATCACACGGTCCAGTACGCGATCGAGCTGGATCCCGACTTCGCCAATTTCTATCCGGCGGTTCCGTATCCAGGAACCGCGTTGTACGAGAAGTGCGTGCGCGACGCGCTCCTTCCGGTCGAGGCCGGACAGGACTGGTCGAAGATGGAGTACTCGTACTACCTGCTGCAGGGCAACGGGCTGAACGAGCAGGTCGTCATGAAGGCGATCAATCGCGCCAAGCGGAAGTTCTTCCTGCGGCCAGGCTACATGGCGCGCCATGTCGGCGACGTCGCCCGTATCGCGGTGACCAAGCAGAGCATCGTGTGGCAGGTGTTGACGCGCACGCTGTTCGGCGCGCGGGTGGTGGACACGTCGAAGGCGAACTATCCCGGTTCCGCCGCGGCCGGCGGCTAAGTGGTCCCCTCGTCAGCCGGTCTTCAGCGGCACCGACCGCAGCTCCTCGAGGGTCAGTCGCTGGTAGGTCTGCTGCAGCGCCGGATGGCTGCGCACGAACCGTCGCAGCTCTCGGAGCTGTTCGAGATAGCCGAGCGCTTCCTTGACGTTCATCTTGCTCTCCCCGGCGGTCCGGCCTTGGAACACGTAGGGGACCTCGACGACTGACGCCGGGCGGCCGCGCACCAGCAGCTCGAGGCAGATCTTGAAACCTCCCGCGGAAATATGCACGCCGCGGGCGAGCTCGCGCCGAATCAGGAAAAAGCCGGACGTCGCATCGCGGACCGGGGTCAGCTCGCGCGCCATCACGCACGCAACCCGCGACATGATCAGCCGGCCCAGGCCCCAGTTGTGCGTGCCGCCGCCGTGGATGTACCGGCTGCCGACGACGAGATCGGCGGAGGCTTCCTGCATCACCGCGAGCATCCGCGGCAGCAGCGCCGGCGGGTGGCTCATGTCGGCGTCGACGACGCCGACGATCGCGGCCTGCGCCGCGGCGAACCCCTCGATGACGGCGGTCCCCAACCCGAGCTTCCCGGAGCGGTGCAGCACCGTGATGCGATGACCGCGCGCCAGTTCATCGGCCAGCGCGCCCGTGCCATCGGGCGAGTTGTCGTCAACGATGACCAGCTCGCCGTCGAGCCCTTCGGCGTCGTACGCCGCGAAGATCGCCGTGACGAGATCGGTCAGCCGATCGCGCTCGTTGTAGGTCGGAACGACAATGGAGAGTCGGGCAGCAGTGCCGGCAGCGGGGCTCAAGGATCGGGGCTCGCAAGCACTATAATTCAACGGCGCGGCTCTCTTACAATGACAAACCGTCTGTTTCTCGCACTGGCGTGCGTCCTGCTCGCGGTGCGCCTCCCATCCCTGGTGCAACCGATGGGAGCCGATCAGGGGCTCTACGCGTACGCCGGTGACCGCATTCGCGCCGGCGGGCTGCCCTATCGGGACGCGTGGGATCAGAAGCCGCCCGCCATTCATGTCGCCTATGCGGCGATGCGCGCGGTCTGGCCGCATGCCTCCGCCGTGCCGGCCGCCGATCTGCTCATGGCAGCGGTCATCGGCGCGCTGGTCTACGCGCTTGGTGCAGCCGTGGCCGGCGTGGGAGTCGGTCAGCCGGCGGCGCTGATCTTCCTGCTGCTGTCCAATCCCGCGTTCGCCCGCCTCGGCGGGGTGAGCGTCCGCGCCCAGTGCGAGACCTTCATCGCCGCGGCAGTCACCGGCGCATTCGTTCTGCTGGCGCGAAGCCGCGAGAGTCGTCCGCTCGCGCACCTCTTCGGCGCGGGCGTGCTGTTCGGCGTGGCGTTCGCCTTCAAATACAACGCCGGGGCGTACCTGCTCGCCGGTCTCGGTGCGCTGCTGCTCTGGAAACGACTGACGATCGCGGCAGCCGCGGCGTTGGCGGCCGGATTCCTCACGCCGGCGGCGGCGCTTGGCCTCTGGCTCGGACTCGGAGGGGCGCTCACCGATTTGTACGACGCGACCATCCTCTACAACGTCCGGTATTCCGGAGAAACCTACGCCGGGCCGTGGGCCGCCGTGGTGTACCTGCTGACCTTCCCGGTGCGCCACGCCCGGGTGGACGCACTCTGGCTGGTCGGTGGCGCGGGATGCGCGGTGCTGCTCCTCGCGTCGTATCGACACCGCGAACGGCTGGTCCCAGTCGCCTGGGTCGCGGCCGCATGCCTGACTATCACCGTCAACGGCAGCCGGGATCTGCCGCAGTATTTCGTGCAGGCCGATCCAGCGCTCGCGTTCGCGGCGGCATGGGCCGGCACCGTCGTGTGGAGCCGGCGACCCGCCGTCAACGCCGCCGTCGCTGTGCTGCTGGTCATTGCCGTCTGGCGCGTCAACGATTTTCCCAAACTGGTCGACAACACCTGGCGCGATGCCGCCTACGCGACCGGACGGATCAGCACCACCGAGCATCTCGCGCGCTATGGCGACCGCGCCACGCGCAAGTACTCGGCCCTCGCCGTCGACGAGCTCGGCGCGTTCATGGACACGCATGCGGCCCCTCGCGACACCGTCCTGGTGTTTGGATTTTCGGCCGGCGCCTACGTCCGTGCGGCCCGCGCGAGCGCCTCGCGGTTCTTCTGGAGCCGCCCGGTCATCGTCGGCTTCAACGAAGGGAAGCCGGGTTATGGCGTGGCCGGGCTGCTGGACGACTTGCGCCGCTCCGGTCCGGCGATCGTCGCCCTGCAGCAGCACGACTGGTTTCCGGATGTGGACGACTCGGCGCACTTTTTCATGACGACGCCGGCGCTCGCCGAGTGGCTCCGGGCCGGATACGACATGGTCCCCGGGCCGGAAGGCTACGACCTGTGGCTCCGGCGGCGTGACCCGCCATGACCGAGCCATACCCCGATCTGTCTCCGCGCGCGTACGCCGCCGGCCTGATCGCGGTGCTGTCGGTGGCGGCGCTACTACGCGCGATCTATCCCGCCGCCGATCCGCCGTGGAATCCTACCGTCGGCATCGTCTGGCACGACGAGGGCGCGTGGGTCCACAACGCGCGCAACCGGGTGCTGTTCGGCTCCTGGTCGCAGGACGCGTGGAACCCGATCTACATCGCACCGGTATTCACCGGTCTCGAATATCTGGCCTTCAAGGCGTTCGGGGTCGGTGTCCGGCAGGCCCGCGTCGTCCCCGAGCTCGCAGGACTCCTGTCGGTGTGGCTGCTCGCGCTCGGCGTCGGGCGGACCGCGGGTCGCCGCGCCGGCCTCATGGCCGGGGTGTTCCTCGCCACCAACTACATGTATGTGATGTGGAACCGGGCCGCGCTGATGGAAGGGCCGATGGTCGCGATGATGGTCGCTTCCTGGTTCTGCTACGTGCGGGCGGAGCGCGATGCACGCTGGGGGTGGGGGGCAGGCGCGTGTGCGTTGCTGGCGTTCTTCACGAAAGCGTCGGCGGCCTTTTTTGTCGCGGCGCTGGCGCTGGACGCGGTGATCACGCTGGTCGTGAGGTGGAAGGAATCGGTCCGGCTGAAGCCGGACACTACGGGGCGCGCTTCGGCTGAGCAGCGACGCGCGGCGTGGATCACCCTGATCGCGCTCGCGGCGTTCGGCGCGCTGGCGCTGGCGCTGTTCGTGCTCCCCAACTGGACCGAGTACCGGTTCTACAACTGGCAGATGTCGGTCGTCCGGAAGCCGAGCTACAGCGTCAAGGCGCTTGCCGATCGGGTCACCGGGTTTCCGCTGCACGACCTCTTCACGCGCATGTGGTTCATCCTGACGCTCGCGTGTGCGTCGGCCCTCGGCGCGCTCGCCCGGTGGCGGCGCATCGCGCCAGGCGAGCGGCTGCTGCTGTTATGGGTCGGCCTGGGCTGCGCCGAGCTCATCCTTCACGACGTCGGCAACGAGCGCCGGTTCATCTTCTTCATCCCGGCGCTGATCGCGCTCGCGTCGATCACGCTCGGACGCCAGAGAACGATCGTGAGCACCGACGTGGCCGAGGTGCCGATCGGCCGCGCATGGTGGCTGCTGCCGGCGGTTCTCTACGGCACCTACGTGGTCGCCGCCGCGATCATCCGCATCGCCTTCCTCTATGAAGTCCGGCCGAACGTGCGCCTGGCCGCGGCCGTGGCGATGATCTTCACGGGGCTTCTCTATGCGACCTGGCCCCTGATCCCTCGAGCGCTGTCGCGCAACGGATGGAGCCCCGCGGCCGCGATGGCGATCGCATTGCTGGTCTCGGCGGGCCAAATGGCCCAGTTCGTCCAGTGGGCTGCGGGACGTTCCTACAAGAACTACGAGGCCTCCATCGCCATCGGACGGCGGCTGCCGCCGGGCACGCTCGTACACGGCAAGCTCGCCAACGGGCTGGCGCTCGAGAACGGCATCCGGCCGATCTTCG
>JBDTSX010000459.1:0-4585 GCA_039930925.1 Acidobacteriota bacterium
GCTGGCTCAATCACACCATGCGCGAATACTACGATCTGTGGGGCCGGTTCAGCGCCGGGCTGGGGCAGGCCGGGCTGCTGAAGGAGCGGCTGCGCCGAACCGTCATTCACGCGGCGGACCGGTACCTGCTGACGCGCAATGTCACGCGGCTGTTTGTGCAGTCGCGAACCATCCAGAAGCGCCTCACGATGTGGCCGGAGCTGCAATCGCGGGTCCTCTATCCACCCGCGCCGCAGCGCGCGTATCGCTGTGACGCGTATGGCGATTACGTCTTCATGGTGTCGCGGCTCACGCCGCTCAAGCGGGCCGATCTGCTGATCGAGGCACTCGCGCAGCCCGACGCGGCCGGCATCCGCGCCGTGATTGCCGGGGATGGCGAGGAGCGCGAGCGGCTGCTGGCGATGATCGCGCGGCTTGACCTCGGCGATCGCGTGACGCTCGCCGGGCGACTCACCGAAGCGCAGCTGCTCGATCACCTGGCGCGCTGCCGCGCGGTGTGCTTTCCGCCGTTCGACGAGGACTACGGATTCGTGACCGCGGAGGCGTTCGCATCGGCCAAGGCGGTCATCACCTGCGCCGACAGCGGCGGTCCCGCGGAGCTCGTCGAGGACGGTGTCAACGGCTTCGTGTGCGAACCAGATCCCCCGGCGTTGGCGCGCGCGCTGCGGCGTACCATGGACGATTCGGCGCTCGCCGAGCAAATGGGGCAGGCGGCGCGCCTTGCGGGTGAACGGCTCAACTGGGACGATGCCGTGCGCCAGCTCACGTCGCCGCGGTAATGTCCGTATCAGCGTTAAGCGTAGGGTCGGCCTCATTACTCCTGTAGTGTCCGGCTTCAGCCGGACCTTGGTACGGACGGCGCCGCGCGTCAGACGGACCGTCGTAGACTTGTTCGTCCGGCTAAAGCCGGACGCTACAGTTGTCGCGAGACGGTCCGGCTGCAGCCGGACAGGACGGCTGCCGGGAGCCGGTCCAGTTCACGCCGGACACTATAGATAAAGCGAGAGCACACGTTTGTCCTACAAATCACCGCTCGAGACACGGATCGCAAAGAAAGCCACCAGGGCGATCTCCGAGTTCAACCTGATTCAGAACGGCGATCGCGTGATGGTCGGCTTGTCCGGCGGCAAAGACAGCTGGGCGCTGCTCAATATTCTCGACGTGCTGCGCAAGCGGGCGCCGATCAACTTCACGCTCGTGGCGGTGACGGTGGACTCGGGGTACGACGGCTACCGCCACGACCTGATCTCCAGCACGTGCGAGCAGCGCGGCTGGGAGTACCGGATTGTGCACACCGGAATCGGCGGCGTGATGGACGACATCCTGGACGCGAGCGACACGCCCTGTTCGCTCTGCGCGAGGCTGCGCCGGGGCGTCCTCTATCGGATCGCGAAGGAGATCGGGGCGACCAAAATTGCGCTCGGGCACCACATGGACGATTTCGTCGAGACTCTGCTGCTGAACCTGTTCTTCGGGGGGAGCCTCAAGGCGATGCCGGCGCGGCTGGTCTCCGATAACGGCGAGCACGTGGTGATCCGGCCGCTGGTCTACGTCACCGAGGCGGAGGCGCGCACCTACGCCAAGGCCGAGGCGTTCCCGATCATCAGCTGCTGCTGTCCGGCGTGCGGCGACCTGAGCCTGCAGCGCCAGCGCATCAAGCGCCTGATCGCGCAGCTCGAAGTCGAGCATCCCGACGTCAAGAACTCGATGATTCGCGCGCTCGGCAATGTTGCCGGACGGCACCTGCTCGACCAGCGTCTGCAGCCGCTTCCCGAGTTGCGCGCGGTGGCGCTCGCGGGCGGTGCGGTGCCGTTGCCCCTTCGCAGAGGGTGAGCAGGATGTTTTTGGGCCCGTGGCTTCCGCCTGTATCGGCGGAAGGACAATCGGCGGAGAGGAATTGATGACGAGAAGGCTCGCAGCGATGTGTGCGGCGGTGGTGATCACGATCGGGGCCGCGGAGGCCAAGGCGCAGCAGCGTCCGCTGGTGACGGAGGATCCGGAGACGATCGGCGCCGGGCTGGTGCTGCTCGAAGGGGGCGTCGATCAGCAGCATCAGGTGTTCTATCCGGTGTCAGGGCTGAAGGGGAACCTGCTGCGCTTGCCGACCGTCGGCGTGAGCTTCGGGATTAGCTCAATCGCGGAGCTGCAGATCGACGGCGGTTTGTACAACCGCCTCTCGATCTCCGAGCGGTCGGAGGCGCCGCTCTCGGGTCAGCTGAATGTCACCGGGGACCAAACCCATTCCGTGGAGGACTTGGTGGTCGCCACCAAAATCCGCCTTCTCTCGGAGACGGCCGGACGCCCCGCGTTCGGCGTGCGCTTCGCGACGCGCCTGCCGAATGCCAGCAACGAGAGCGGCCTCGGTCTCGACACCACCGACTTCTCGGTCTCCGTCCTCGTCGGCAAGACGGTGCAGTCGATCCGGTTCGTCGGCAACGGCGGCCTGGGCATTCTCTCGGATCCGATCCGCGGTGATCGCCAGAACGACGTGCTGACCTACGGCTTCTCGGTGGCGCGCGCGGTGCGGCAGGGGCTCGAAGTGGTCGGGGAGATCAACGGCCGCGCCGATACCCGCGCCGGCGATCCTCCGGCCGGCACGGAGAGCCGCGCGGCGGTGCGGCTTGGCGGCCGGTTCACCCGATCGACCGTTCGCGTCGATGCCGGCATCATCCTGGGCATCACCTCCGCCGATCCCAGCATCGGCGTCACCGCCGGGCTCACCTGGGTCTTCAAGGGCTTCACCATCCCCTAGCCTGCTAGCCCGACACGCACGCCGCCGCGCTGAAACGCCCCGGCCAAAACGGCGTCCAACGAATCCAGTGAAGGAAGCGAGGATGGCCCTCTGACGCTCGCGGATTCGAGAGCGGGCGCGCGTCGCGATTGACTTCGACGCGACGGACCACGAACGACGGACCACTTGACATCCGTCAGGAAGCGCCCTAAGTTACCGCTACCTCAGCCGCATCATCGATTCACGATATCGACGCCAGTTGCGTCGCGACTCGTCCTCCTGCGCCTCGTCGCATGGGACCCCGCGAGGATGGGACCCGAATACGCTCCGGCTCTCGTGCACTCCGAACCGCGGCCGCTTGACGGTTGCAGAAGGCTCTTATGGATTCCTCGCTCCGACGCGCTGCCGCAGGACGATCCGCCCGTGTGCTGATTCTGGCGTTGACGTTTGCCGCGCTCTGGATCGCGTCATCCACCTCGCGCATCGCCGCCCGCGGCGCACAGCAGGCGGCCTTCGACGGCATTGCGCCTGAGGGACTCGCCCAGATCGAGGCGCTCCTCAGGGAGAAAGAGACCCGCACGCCGGCGGAGCGGAAAATCGACTCGCAGCTCCTGTACGCGTGGCGGATGCAGCAGGGTGTCCCGGTGGCCCCTGGTGTCCAGACACTCGAAGTCGAGATCCCGTACGCGGCTGACGGCCACGCGATCGTGGACGTCAAGGCCACCCTGACGACGAGTCTGCTGGCGCAGCTCAATGGACTGACGCGCGAGCTGGTGAAGACGTCCCCCGGCGAGCTGGAGCTCCATGTCGATCTCGATCAGATCGGGGCCATCGCCGCGCAGCCCGACGTGATCTTCGTCCAGCCGCGTCAGGGGCGGTTCACCTCGCGCAGCGGTCCTCCTCCGGCGGTGGCGTCCGCGCACAAAGCCGGCGCCTTCCAGCGCGCTGCAGCCGGCGCCGCGATTCGCCAGGCCCTCGAGGAGCACACGACCAACAGCATTGGCACCGGTCAGGGATCGGTGACCTCACAAGCGGACGTCACGCACCGCGCGGCGGTCTTGCGCGGCTTGACCGGATTCACCGGCGCGGGCGTGAAGGTCGGCGTCCTCTCCGACGGCGTCGCGCACCTCGCAGACGCACAGGCGACAGGCGATCTCGGCCCGGTCACGGTCCTGCCGGGCCAGACCGGCACGGGCGACGAAGGCACCGCGATGCTCGAGCTGATTCACGACGTCGCTCCGGGCGCGCAACTGTATTTCGCGACCGCGTTCACGTCGATCACCTCGTTTGCGCAGAACATCCGCGACCTTCGCACCGCCGGCTGCGACATCATCGTGGACGATGTCGGGTACTACGTGGAGACGCCGTTTCAGGACGGGCAGGGGCCGAGCGTCGTGTCGCCGACCAACGCCGGCGTGGTCGCCCAGGCCGTCAAGGACGTGGCCGCGGCGGGCGCACTGTACTTCTCGTCGGCGGGCAACTCCGGCAATCTGAACGACGGCACCTCAGGCGTGTGGGAAGGGGACTTCGTGGACGGCGGCGTCACCGTGGCGCCGCTCGGCGCGGGCAACGTGCACAACTTCGCTGCCGCCCAGCCGTTCGACACGTTGACGCTCGCGGGAGCCGGACCGATCAACCTCTACTGGTCCGATCCGCTTGGCGGCTCGGGCAACGACTACGACATCTTCCGCCTGAACACGGCCGGCACCACCGTGGCCGCGAGCTCGACCAACGTCCAGGACGGCAATGATGATCCGTTCGAGCAGATGACCAGCAGTACGTCGAGTCCGCGCATCGTGATCGTGAAGAAGGCCGGCGCCCTCGGACGCTTCCTGCACCTGAACACGAATCGCG
>JBDTSX010000460.1:0-4576 GCA_039930925.1 Acidobacteriota bacterium
GTGGTCGCCAACCGGCTCCTCGCCGCCGGCGCGCTGCACGGCGATGAAATGACCGTCAGCGGCCGGACGATCGGGGAGGAGGCCGCCGCCGCGATCGAGACCGCCGGACAACAGGTGGTCCGTCCCCTGTCCGCGCCGCTCAAGACCACCGGCGGCCTGGTCATCCTGCGCGGCAACCTGGCGCCGGACGGCTGCGTCGTCAAAGTTGCCGGACACGACTTCGGCACGTTCCGCGGACCGGCGCGGGTGTTCGAGGCGGAGGAAGCGGCCTTCGAAGCGGTCCAGGCCGGCCGCATCCACGCCGGGGACGTCATCGTCATCCGCCAGGAAGGGCCGAAGGGAGGACCGGGCATGCGCGAAATGCTCGGCGTCACCGCCGCGATCGTCGGCGCCGGACTCGGCGACTCGGTGGCACTCGTGACCGACGGACGGTTCTCCGGCGCCACGCACGGCCTGATGGCGGGACACGTCGCCCCGGAAGCCGTCGCCGGCGGCCCGATCGCCGCCGTCCGCGACGGCGACTTGATCACCTTCGACCTGCCGGCGCGCACGCTGCAGGTGGAGTTGAGCGAAACCGAAATCGCCGCGCGCCTCACGCAGTGGACACCGCTGCCGCCGCGGTACACCTCGGGCGTGATGGCGAAGTATGCACGGCTCGTGTCGTCCGCCGCCGAGGGGGCGATCACGTCGGCGACGGCGGAATGAACGGGCGGGTTTTACGTTTTAGGGTTTTAGGGTTTTAGGTCGGGTTCTAGGTTCAGGTTCAGGTTCGGGTTTGAATTCGGGTTCGGGTTTTAGGTTCGAGTTCGGTTTTAGGTACGAGTTCGGGTTGAGCGGGTTTGAGGTTCAAGTTCGGGTTCGAGGCTCGAGTCAGGCCCGACCTAAAACCCAAAACCCTAAAGCCCTAAAAACTCATTTTTCACATTTGGTAACGAAAATGAAACTAACCGGTGCGCAAATCCTCTGGGAGTGTCTGGTGCGCGAAGGCGTGACGGACATCTTCGGGTATCCAGGCGGAGCGATTCTCCCGGCCTACGACGCGATGCTCGATTACCCGATCCGGCACGTCCTCGTGCGCCACGAACAGGGGGCGACGCACATGGCCGACGGCTACGCGCGGGCGAGCGGCGGCGTCGGCGTCGCGATCGCCACCTCGGGCCCGGGGGCCACGAACATGGTGACCGGCATCGCGACCGCGATGATGGACTCCTCCCCGATCGTCTGCATCACCGGCCAGGTCGGCAGCCGCCTGATTGGCAGCGACGCGTTCCAGGAGATCGACATCACCGGCATCACGCTGCCGATCACCAAGCACAACTACCTGGTCACGCGCGCCGACGACGTGGCGAAGGCGGTGCGGGAAGCGTTCCTGATTGCCAAGTCGGGCCGGCCCGGGCCGGTGCTGATCGACATCACCAAAGACGCGCAGCAGTCGTCCTGCGAGTTCGACTGGGATGCGGCGGCGCCGAGCATTGCCGGCTGGCGCGCGCGGCCTCATGCGCCCGATGCCTCCTTCGCCGCAGCGGCCGCGCTGCTCAACGAGGCCAAGCGCCCGGTGATTCTTGCCGGCCACGGCGTGATGATCTCCGGCGCGATGAAGGAGCTGCGCACGCTCGCCGAGCGCGCCGAGATTCCGGTGGCGATGACGCTCCTCGGGATCGGCTGCCTGCCCGCGTCACACCCGCTGAACTTCGGCATGATGGGCATGCACGGCGAGGCCTGGGTCAACACCGCCATTCAGGAAGCGGACCTGCTCATTGCCGCCGGCATGCGGTTCGACGATCGCGTCACCGGCAACCTGAAGACCTACGCCCCCAACGCCAAGAAGATTCACATCGAGATCGATCCGTCCGAGATCAACAAGAACGTCCCGGTGGACGTGGCGCTGGTCGGCGACCTGCTCGAAGTGCTGACCAAGCTGATGCCGTCGGTGGCGCCGGGCAACCGGGGGCCCTGGCTCGAATATCTCGACGGCCTCAAGGGAGACTCGGCGGTCCGCGACATCCAGACGCTCCCCGACGACGGCCATCTGTATGCCGCGCACGTCATCAACGACCTGTGGCGGGCCACCCGCGACACCGACACGATCGTCGTGACCGACGTCGGCCAGCATCAGATGTGGGAAGCCCAGTACTACCACCACGAGGCGCCGCGATCGCTCATCACCTCGGGCGGCCTCGGCACGATGGGCTTTGCCCTGCCGGCGGCGATCGGCGCGAAGCGCGCCCGCCCGGAAGCCGAGGTCTGGGCAATCGTCGGCGACGGCGGCTTCCAGATGACGATGTGCGAACTGGCCACCGCGGTGCAGGACGGCATCGACGTCAAGGTCTGCATCATCAACAACGGCTATCTCGGCATGGTGCGGCAGTGGCAGGAATTCTTCTACGAGCGGCGCTATGCCGCGACGCCGCTGTCTGGTCCTGATTTCGTCAAGCTGGCCGAGTCGTTCGGAGTCAAGGGGATCGGCGCATCACGGCGCTCGGAGGTGCTGCCGGCCGTCGCGGAGGCGCGCGCGCACGCCGGCCCGGTCGTCGTCGATTTCCGGGTGGAACAGGAAGACACCGTCTACCCGATGGTGCCGGCCGGCGCCGATCTGCACGCGATGATTCGCCGGCCGAATCCGATCGCCGAAACCGCCGCGGATGTCTAGACGCACTGAAAGAGCCCATCAATGACCATGCATACCTTCACCGTATACGTCGAGGATCGCCCGGGCGTCCTCAACCGCGTCGCCTCCCTGTTCCGGCGGCGCAACTTCAACATCACCTCGCTGACCGTCGGCCACAGCGAGACGGTCGGCGTCTCGCGCATGACGGTGGTGGTCGGCACCGACGGCGGCGGCGCGCAGCGCATCGAAGCGCACCTCTACAAGCTGATCGACGTGATCCGCGTCGAGGACATCACCGACCGCCCAGCAGTGATGCGGGACCTCGCGCTCATCAAGGTCAGCGCGGACCGGGACAACCGGCCGCCGCTGATGCAGCTCGCGGAAGTGTTCGGGGCGCGGGTCGTCGACGTCGCGCCGGACTCGATCGTGATCGAGATGGCCGGGTCCGAGGCGAAGATCGACGGGCTGATCGACGTGCTTCGCCCCTACGGCGTGCTCGAGATGGTGCGCACCGGCCGGGTCGCGATGGCCCGCGGCGCCGGTCTCGGCGGCAGCCGGCGCGGCGCCGGGCCCGCGGCGGCGATTCCGGAAGCGGAAGGCGTGTCCTACTCGGTGTAATGTGATCAGGCGCCGGAGGTGAGCGCGACCCAGGTCACGATCCCCCGGCGCCTGGCTGGCTGATCCTGACTCCTAACACCCAAACTCCTGAAAGAGGTTCTCACGTGCCGAAGATCTATTACGACGCCGACGCCGATCTCGCGCTGATCCGCGACCGCAAGGTTGCGGTGCTCGGATACGGATCGCAGGGACACGCGCATGCGCTCAATCTGCGCGACAGCGGCGTGGACGTCCGGGTCGGCCTGCACGAAGGCAGCGCGTCACGCGCCAAGGCGGAGGCGGACGGCCTGACGGTGCTCGACCCGGCGGGGGCGTCAGCATGGGCCGACGTGATCATGGTCCTGGTGCCGGACACGGTCGCGGCCGGACTGTTTCGCGATGCGATCAGGCCCAACCTCAAGGCCGGCGACACGCTGATGTTCGCCCACGGGTTCAACGTGCGCTTCGGCACCCTCGACCTCCCCGCCGACATCGACGTCTCGATGATTGCGCCGAAATCTCCCGGACACCGCGTCCGCGAACTGTATCAGGAGGGCGCGGGGACGCCGGCGCTGGTCGCGGTGCACCAGAACGCCAGCGGCAAGGCGTTCGACGTGGCGCTGGCCTACGGCAAAGGCATCGGCGTGACCCGCGCCGGAGTGATCGAGACCACCTTTTCCGAGGAGACCGAGACGGATCTTTTCGGCGAGCAGGCGGTACTCTGCGGCGGCGTCAGCGCGCTGGTCAAGGCCGGCTTCAACACGCTGGTCGAGGCCGGCTACCAGCCCGAGATCGCCTACTTCGAGTGCATGCACGAGCTCAAGCTGATCGTCGACCTGATGTATCAGGGCGGCCTCAACTACATGCGCTACTCGATCAGCGACACCGCCGAGCACGGCGACTACACCGGCGGCCCGCGCATCGTCACCGACGAGACCCGCAAGGAGATGAAGCGGATGCTCGCCGAGATCCAGGACGGCACCTACGCGAAGAAGTGGATCGACGAGGACAAGAACGGCCGGCCCTGGTTCAACGCCCAGCGCAAGGCGGAGCAGAACTCGAAGATCGAAGAGGTCGGCGAAAAGCTGCGCGCGCTGATGCCGTTCCTGAAGCCGGTCAAGCGCGGCCAGACGGCGGGGGTCTAGCAGGAAGGTCCTGTAGTGTCCAGCTGCAGCCGGATACTACAGGAACACACCGCACTTGCCATGGATCTGAGACAGCTCGAAATCCTGCGAGCGATCGCCGAAAGCGGGTCCTTTACGGCCGCCGGGGCGCGCCTGCACGTGTCGCAGTCGGCGATTAGCCGGCAGGTGCTGCTGCTCGAAGAAGAATTCAAGGAACCGCTGTTCATCCGGTTCGGGCGCCGGATTC
>JBDTSX010000461.1:0-4564 GCA_039930925.1 Acidobacteriota bacterium
TCGGCCTATGCCATGAGCAAGTTCGCGGTGCGTGCCCTGGCGAACGCCATCACGCCGGAACTGCGCCTCGCCGACGTCAAGGTGACGCTGGTCAGTCCCGGATTCGTCGTGAGCGACATCCGGCGCGTCGACAATCAGGGCGTGTTGCGAGCCGGGGCGAAGGATCCGATCCCGGCTTGGCTTGCTGTCAGCACGAGCAAGGCGGTGCGCCAGATTCTGAAGGCGGTCGCACAGGGGAAGCGCGAAACGATCGTCACAGGGCATGGAAAGATCCTGGTTCTCCTGGAGCGGTTCGCGCCGTGGGTCCTTCGCGCCGTCGGGCAGAGACTGGCGGTACGGCCGAGCCGCCAGGGCTGAGCGCCTGCTGGTGCCGCACAGCGGACACGGCATGCCCGAGGAAGCTCCGGAGCGACCACGAGGAAAGCGGCGGACCGTGCACTCACCTCGCCCCTCCGCGATGTCCCTCGGAGCGGGAAGCCGTCACCCCGTTCAGGCGTAACCAGGTGCCTCGGTGGACGCCGATGCGCAGGATCCTTTTCACGCGGCGGATGGCCTTGCCGTCGGCCCCGCCCCTGCCTCAGTGGCGTGCATTCCTGTCCAGTCCAACGCAACGCCATTCGTTCGTGCCGCCCTCACCAGTGAGGGAATGTGCCCACCCGGGTCGTTTCTATCAGTGAGTCGGGCGACATCACGTCGACCGAAGAACCCGCATACGCGGCAGGAGAACCCAGATGTTGGCACTGCGCATCGTTCGGAACAGCCGTTCACCGTCGTCCTAGCGGACGCATCGCCCTTCACCGGCCATCGCGGGCTCCCAACCGGTAGGCGAGGCCGAGTCGTCGGTGTCTGACGTTGATTTGAAGCATTGGAAAAGGAGATTCATCATGAGCTCGAGATTTCATCTGACTGGATTTGGGAAACGCGCCGGTGTGGCCGGGGCAATTGTGCTTGCTCTGATCTCAGCAGCGCCAGCGGTGTCGTATGCGGTTGGATTTGGCAACCGGCAGTGGACCGCCATCGGGTCGGCGGGCGTGGCGATGGGCGGCGGGGTGACGAATGCCGGCACGGCTGCCGTCCTCGATTCGAGCTCTGCAACGGTACGCTACAACGTCGTTGCCATCGACGGACTGTTCGCGACCAATCCCGATTTCCCGTTCCTCGCGACCAGCACCTCGATGACAGCGCGCTTTCTCGATCCCGGAAACACCAGCCGAGTCATCGTTCGTCTACGAAGAACCGACTTGGTCACGTCGGCGACATCGACACTATTGACAATCGACAGCAACAACTTTGGCGGTTCCAACCTCTATCAAAACCAGACTGTCGGCTGCGGCCAGGGCTTTGACTTCTCGACCTATGCCTACTATGTAGAAGTCACGCTGAGCCGCACTGCCGACAATGCGTCGGCCGGAATCGCGAGCATTCAGATCGGCAAAGCGGATCTGTGCCTCTCTGCTGCGGCGAATTAGGATCGGCGAAACGCAAGAGGGCGACATCAGGTGGGGTCAGTGTCACGGCGCTGACCCCGCCCATCAAAACGCCAACGCCAGCGCCGGTCGAGTCCCGACGCATAGGGAGACGAAGGCTAATTCAGAAAATCGAGCTCACCCGGTTCGCCTGGCTTCACGGATCTCAATCCTTCCGCCGGGCCAGGTGAACCTCGAAATATCCTCTCGTTCCGAGTCGTGGCACCCGGGCTTACCGTGAGGAAGTGGAGTACCATTGGATCGCTCGACAGGCCACTTCAGCGGTTTCTAGTTCCCCGCCCGAGCATCAGCACCGTTTACGTCAGCGACGACCCCACCCGCCTGGTTAGCCGACCGCAGGTCGCCGCTTCAGTTGTCAGTCTCTCAAAACGAGGAGCTCTATGTCTGATCCGCGTAACGTCGCACACGCCAAGAAAGTCACCCAGGAGAAAAAGCATCACGGCGCGGACGCGCAGCCTGCCGACGCGACCGCCGTGCAGCCGGGCAAGAAGCCGGCTGGCAAGAAGAAGGAGGTCCCCTCCGAGACTGCCGCCGCGGCCGACGACGCCGCAGCAGGCGGTGGCGCGGCGCCGAGCCAGCCCACACCGAAAGCGCCGGCCGCGGCGCTGGAGGGCTCGCTGATCGTGCTGGCCAAGCTCAAGGAACTGGAGTTCCATTCGCGCGCGAATCTCGAGCGGCTGGCCGAATTGGCGATGACGGTTGAGGACGAGTTGAAGCAGAAGGACATCGTCAGCCCGCTGGCCGAGGTCTACTCGGCGCAAAGCGCTCTTCAGACCAAGCTCACCGCACTGCTCGAGGTTTACAAGGCCGAGTGCGACCGTCTGCAAGGTGACAGCGCGTAAGGCATGGGAGACGCCCCGACACGACCGCCGTCAGGTCAACCTGTTCGCCAGAAAGGGAGCTGATATGACGACCCGAGGTCCACGTAAGCGTCCATCTTCCACGGTGGCCAGAAGGGGGCGGCGCCGTGCGTTCACCGCGGCCGCCCTGTTGCCGGCTTCTGGGACACCACTCGATCTCACCCGAGGCGCGATCGTGGTGTTGTCTGGTGGTGGCTTCGACCTGATGAACCCCAAGGAGGTCCGCGACCGGATGGACCGGTATGTCACGGACGTGAATGCCGACTCTTTTGTTCAGACTGCGACTGCCGGCGCGGGCCTCACGTTCATGCTTGTCCCGGGGCAGCAGCATCCGCACTTGCACCAGGCCCAGTGGCGCGCCAGCTGCGCCAGCCTCAACCAGCTCAACCCGACGGCGATCGTCATCGTGGGCCACTCGAACGGCGGGGCGGCCGCAATGGACCTCGCACGCTGCCTGTCGACGCAACAGCGCACGGTGGACCTGGTGTTCTCAGCCGATTCGGTACTGACGCTCGACGACATCGGGGACATCAATGTCGTTCCAGGCAACGTCCGGATCAACGTGAACACCTACGTCATTCCGACGCCGGCCTGGATTTTGGCGCCGTTCCCGATCGGCAAAGCAAACCGGCGGCTGGATGGTGACCCGCTCGACGGAATCCTGAACGTCGGACTGGCCTACAACCTCGGCGGCGCGTTTGCGCATCGGAATGCGTTCTACGATCTGGCGGGCGGGGACAAGAAAGGCAACGGGTTCAAGTATCCGAACACCTTGTTGGACATCACGCTGGCGGTCCTGCGTGGCGCGACCCCTTACGATATCGTGCACGCGGCGGAGGCGCCGCTGCAGACGCTCGCCACCAAGGCCAAGACCCGTATCGAGCTGGCGTCCACCAACCTGCACAAGACCCTGATGCCGTAGTGACGCAGCCGAGCGGACCGGCCGAGCGGCGCGACGGTGTGCGTCACGCCGAATCCCGATGGCAGCGACACGCCCCCGTGATGGACGGACGGATTCTCCGATTTTTTCAGAGTTGTGTCTGGGGTGACAGGGCCCGTACGCGCGCCGACGCGGCACCGAGTCCGAGCGCCACACCCAGGGCGGACAGCAGCGCGGTCTCCTGCGCGTCGTACGGACACGTGTAACCGCCGGCGAACCAGATCCCATCGCGTCCCTGCAGGAGCCGCAGGACCGCCTGCGCCGCCAGCGTCGTCGGCGTGGGCAGCATGTGCGTGAACGTGGAATCATGCAGTACCTGCGCCGGCTGCTGCAGCCGATGCGTCGTCCAGCTTTTCCACAGCTTCGCCGCCGTGGCCGGCGGGGGTCCGGAGATGACCGGCGCGAGCCACATCGACGCTTCGCAATGCGCGCCTTCGACGCGGCAGTTGAGGAACGACCAGAAGAGCGGATGTCCGGGCGCGTAGATCGGATCGGTGTGCAGCACCAGGCGCGCGTCATGGAACTCGATCGCCTGAAGCGCCGCCGCCTGCCAGGTCGCCTCCGGCAGCCCGGCGAGCAATGGCAGCGTGCCCGGACCGGACGAGGCGAACACGAGATCGTCCACGGTCAGATCCGTGCCGTCGGCGCAGTGGAGGTGAAAACCGCCGACCAGGTTACGCGAGACGTACTGCACGGCGGCGTTGGTCCGCACCTGCACGGTCGTGCATTGATCGAGCTGCCGCCGCAGGACTTCTCCCATCCCCGGGGTCAGCACGTAATAGAGGAGGGGATCGAGCGGGTTCGCGGGCAGCGCCTTCGCCGCAAAGACCATCGCCGCGCGCGCCGACAGTCCGCGCGCCTGCTCGATGCCGCCGGAGAACAGCGAGGCAGCCCAGGGAAGCAGCATTCCTTCCCACTGACTGCGCGAGAGACCGAGCGTCGGCAGCCAGTCGCCGAGCGTGAGGGCGTAGCTGGCGCCCTGCTGCTCGCGCGCCCGCGCGGCCGAGAAGAGCGTCGCGAACGCCGACGTGCCGGCGCTGTTCCACGCCGCCAGCAGCGGCCAGGTCCGATCCGGGATGACGGGAGAGACGAACCGGGGCAGCGGATTGTCCGGCGCGGCGACGGTGATCGAGGCCTTGAACGCGTGCGATCCGCTGCCGCCGGGTTGCGGCGGGTACAGGCCGAGATAACTGAGCAGCGCGGTGTAGACCGGGTAGGGACCAGGGTGAAAGTACTGTGCGCCCATGTCGACGACGAACTGATGCTGCGGTCGCCCG
>JBDTSX010000462.1:0-4558 GCA_039930925.1 Acidobacteriota bacterium
CCCACGCTGGATATCGAGATTGCCGGCATCGGCCTGCATCTCGAGGTCGAAGTCGTATGGTGCCAGGCGGCGGTCGAAGGGGCCGCGGTCATCTGCGGGGCGACGCTGGCCTCCGAGGTCACGCCGGCCGCGAGGACGTGGCGCGCTATTGTCGATCGGCTGAGTGTCTAGGCGCCGGCGGGAATGGGGTGCCGGCGCCGGTTTTAGGTTGTAGGGTTTTAGGGTTTTAGGGTGGGTTCGGGTTCTAGGTTCTAGGTTCGAGTTCAGGTTCAGGTTCAGGTTCAGGTTCAGGTTCGAGTTCGAGTTCGAGTTCGAGTTCGAGTTCGAGTTCGGATCGTCTCCACTTGGAATACGGACGCGAGGAGCATTTGTCAACCGGCTCGGGACTCGATCGACGGTAGAATCACGGCCTCCATCCTGGCGGCTGACGACTGGCCGCATCGAGGTCGCTGATGCTGATTCGCCGTGCTCTGGCCTTCGCCTGTGTGGTGATGCTGCTCGCCGCTGGCGCACCCTTGTCTCGGGCGCAACAGGTCACTCCCGCCCCCTCGTTCGAGCTCCAGGAACTGACCGTCGCGCAGCTTCAGGATGCGATGACCACCGCGCGCTACACCTCGCGGCGGCTGGTCGAGCTCTATACCGCCCGGATCGAGGCGATCGACCGCAACGGACCGGCGCTTCGATCGGTGATCGAGCTGAACCCGGACGCGCTCTCGATCGCGGACGCACTTGACGTGGAACGGCGCGCGGGTCGATTGCGCGGCCCGCTGCATGGGATCCCGGTCCTGATCAAGGACAACATCGACACGCACGATCGGATGATGACGACCGCGGGATCGCTGGCGCTGGAAGGGTCGATCGCGGAGCGCGATTCGTTCGTCGCCGAACGGCTCCGGGCCGCCGGCGCCGTCATTCTCGGCAAGACCAACCTCAGCGAGTGGGCGAATTTCCGCTCGACGAACTCCACCAGTGGCTGGAGCGGCCGCGGCGGCCTCGTCAAGAACCCCTATGCGCTCGATCGGAACCCGTGCGGATCGAGCTCCGGGACCGGCGCGGCGATCGCGGCGAACCTCGCCGCCATCGGGGTCGGCAGCGAAACCGACGGCTCCATCGTGTGCCCCTCAGGCGCCAACGGGCTCGTCGGGCTCAAACCGACCGTTGGTCTGGTCAGCCGCGCGGGGATCATCCCGATTTCTCGGACGCAGGACACGGCCGGCCCGATGACCCGCACGGTGGCCGACGCGGCGGTCCTGCTCGGGGCGATGGCGGGTGTCGATCCGCGGGACAAGGCCACCTCCGCAACCGGCCGCCGCTCGGTCGCCGATTACACGACCGCACTCGACGCGGACGGACTAAGGGGCGCGCGCATCGGCGTGGCGCGGAAGAAGTATTTCGGCTACAGCACCGTGACCGACGCGCTGATCGATACGGCGATCGCCGACATGAAGCAGCAGGGCGCGGTGATCGTCGATCCCGCGGACCTCCCGGCCGGCGCAATGCTCGACGGCTGCGAGAACGTGA
Organism: Acidobacteriota bacterium; assembly: GCA_039930925.1. Taxonomy (GTDB): domain Bacteria; phylum Acidobacteriota; class Vicinamibacteria; order Vicinamibacterales; family 2-12-FULL-66-21; genus JALZOC01. The sequence continues at coordinate 1,522 of JBDTSX010000462.1, forward strand.
TCTTGCTCCACGAGTTCAAGGCCGATCTCAATACCTACCTGGCCGGGCGAAACGCCGCCGCGCCGGTGCATTCGTTGAAGGAACTGATCGCGTTCAACCTCCGTGAGAAGAATCGGGAGATGCCGTTCTTCGGGCAGGAGCTGCTGTTGCAAGCGGACAAGAAAGGGCCGTTGACGTCACCCGCCTATCTGAAGGCGCTCGCCACGTGCCGGACACGATCGCGGGGGGCGGGAATCGATGCCGTGATGACGCGCTACCGGCTCGATGCCATCGTGGCCCCCACCGGGAGTCCCGCCTGGACCACCGATCTCGTCAACGGCGATCACTTTCTCGGCGCCAGTTCGACGCCCGCGGCGGTGGCGGGCTACCCGAGTATTACCGTGCCGGCCGGGTTCGCGCACGGATTGCCGGTCGGCATCTCGTTCATCGGCCGGGCATGGAGCGAGGCAACGTTGATCAAGCTGGCGTACGCCTACGAGCAGCGGACGCGGCACCGCAAGCCGCCGCAGTTTCTTGCCACCGCGGCGCTCGAAGGTCGATAGCCTAATGACAAGCACCCGGGGACGCCGTGGGCCCGTGGCTTCCGCCTGAACAGGCCGAAGGACAAGCTGTTGGTCAGGGGTAGAGGCCAGCATCCTTGTTGTGCGCCCGGTGGCTTCCGCCTTGAGGCGGAAGGACACGCTGTGGGTCAGGGGTAGAGGCGTTCGATGCGCCAGGTCCCATCGTCCACGATGTAAACAACGCGGTCGTGCAAGCGGTCGGGACGACCGTACCAGAACTCCATTCGTTCGGGTACGAGGCGGAAGCCACCCCAGAAATCCGGGCGGGGCACGCCCTGCCCGTCGAAGCGGCGTTCGATCTCGCGGTACTTTGCTTCGAGCGATTCGCGCGAGGGAAGCACCTGGCTCTGGTCGGACGCCCAGGCTCCGAGTTGGCTGCCGCGTGCGCGACTGTCGAAATAGGCGTCCGACTCGTCGGCGGGGAGGCGGACGACGCGGCCTTCGATCCGAATCTGCTCGTCAAGGGCAGGCCAGTGGAAGCAGAGGGCGGCGAAGGGATTCTCGGTCAGCTCACGTCCTTTTCGGCTGTGGTAATTGGTAAAGAACGCAAATCCTCGCGCGTCGGCGCCGCGCAGCAGCACCATCCTGGCGGAGGGCCGGCCTTGCGCGTCGGCGGTGGCGAGCGTGACCGGGGCGGTATCGACCTGGTGGGCGCGCGCGCGCTCGACGGCGCTCAGGAACGCGGTGATCGGATCGGCACTGGCCATCCCGCGATTATATTTCGCCGGCGGGTTCATGACCTTCCGGACCACTGGTGATCGACGGGCCACGGACATCCCCAATCGACACCGGCAGGTCCGGTGTTACCCACTGCGCCCGGGCGAGGTCGCTGTTGAGCCGGTCGGCGGAGTAGAAGCGGAGGAGCCCATCGCGATCCAGCAAGAGGGGGCACGCCGCAACCAGCGAGGCGGCATCGCGGGCACCCGGGCAGGCGGCCCGCGCCGCGACGATCAGCTCCACCCAGGCACGCGTCATCGTGACGTGAAATTTCTCGGGATGCCCCTTGGTGGTTGCGAACAGCAGCAGCCCGTCCGCCAGCCGGTTCAGCGTGTCCTCCCGGCCATGCCGATCGAGGTAGATGATCGTCAGCCGCACGTGCTGTGCGTGAGGGAAGTCCGTCAGCGTCCCGGTCTCGAAACCGTGCACCAGCTCGTCGTCGGTCACCATGTGCCTTTTTGCGCGCCGCTCGCGGCGCCTCGCGGGTGATAGCGGGTCGTGGCTCTCGGTCCCAGTCTATCGTGGCTGCGTCTTTCACGGTTCTTCACGCTTCCGTCATCACCGCATCACGACTCGGCGGACCTGACGGAGATATCGTCGGTTGCGGAGGTCGTCGATGAAGAGGATGCTGCTGACCGTCATGTCTCTCGCGGTGTTGAGCGCCGCGTGCGTGCCCGCTTACCCGATGCGGTCGTTCCCGGACCGATACGGGCGATACCCGGGGCCCGCGTACGATCCGGGACGATTTGTGCCTGCGCCCTCGCCGGCCGGCCGGTGGGACAATGTGATGATGCTGGCAGCCGGCACGCCGATCCAGGTCCTGCTGATGAACGGCGGCCAGGCGACCGGGCAGATCACCTCCGCCAGCAGCGATGCGCTGCGGCTGCAGACCGCGTCCGGCGCCCGGGCGATTTCCGCTACGGACGTGATGCGCGTCGATCGCGTAATGTCGGACAAGGTTACTGGCGCGGTCCGCGAAGGCGCCAAAGGGGCCGCGATCGGCGCCGGCGCGGTGGGTGTGCTCGGTCTGATTGTGGGGCGCATGCCGCCGCCGAGGGTCTTTCTCGCGGGCGCCGCGATTGGCGGGTACAATCAACTGGCGCTGGCGCCGACGGACCGAGGCGCCGTCACCATCTATGTCGCGGCGGCGGCCGCCCCGGTCCGTCCCGGAACGCCGCTGAGCCGTCGCCAGGAACCTGAATGAGCGACCGTTTGCGGCGACGTCACCCGCGGACGCTCGCCGCGGTCACCCTCGCCGCCTGCGGCAGCAGCACGCCGACGACGCCGACCGCGGCGGTCGGCGACTCGAGTTCGTTTTCCAACTACGACGACTGCGTCTCGTCGATCCGGGTGCCGGCAGGGCTCACCGCCGTCGTCTTCCGAGATGCCAACTATTCCGGCGCGTCGGCTACCTACGTGGCCGACGTCACCGACCTCGACGTCGTGACCGGCCCGTGCAAGCCGGGGTTCAACGACTGCATTTCATCAATCAGAATATCCGGGCCGTCAGCGCGGCCCGTCCGGGATCCGGCATCCGGGGTCCGGGATCCGGGGTCCTCGTTCTCCCGAGGCGCGGCACGTGTGCGTACCCTGCCCAGCGCGTAGAATGGGACCGCGCCGGGGTGGCGGAACTGGCAGACGCTCGGGACTTAAAATCCCGTGGCCGTAAGGCCGTGCGGGTTCGATTCCCGCCCCCGGCACCAATTGCCCCCGCGGGCCAGGGAAAGGCGTGGACAAGGCGACAGCGAGAGGAGAGATAC
>JBDTSX010000463.1:0-4549 GCA_039930925.1 Acidobacteriota bacterium
CCTCTAGGCGGTGAGGGGTGATCTACCTTTCGGATTCCACCCGTTCGGACCCCGAGCCCCAAGCCCCGATTCCCGGATCCCGGGCCCCCGGCCGAGTCACACCCCGTGCCCGTACCCCACTTCGGCTGGCGTGCTGAAGTCCGAATTCGACCCGGCGGACGCCTGGGTCGTCGTCCGGCGGCCGCGCACCGTGGCGACGACCTCGGTGAGGTGCTGATCGCCGACGACCTTCTCGCGATCGGCGATCGCCATGATCGACCAGTAGACCTGCTCGAGCTCGTGGCGCTCGAGGACCAGGCCGATCTGCTCGCACCGGCGCTGCACCGCGTGGCGCCCGGAGTGCTTGCCGAGGACCAGCGTCGCCTGCGGCGCGCCCACCTCCTCCGGCCGCATGATCTCGTAGGTGCGGCGGTCCTTGAGCATGCCGTCCTGGTGGATGCCGGCTTCGTGCGCGAAGGCATTGCGTCCGACGATCGCCTTGTTGGCCTGCACGGCTTCACCGGTCAGCGCGGTCAGCAACTGGCTGGACGCATAAATCTCCTGCGCGTTGATGCCGGTCGTGTACGGCAGGCGATCGGACCGCACGCGCGTCGCCATTACGATCTCCTCGAGCGACGCATTGCCGGCGCGCTCGCCGATGCCGTTGATCGTGCACTCGACCTGACGGGCGCCCGCGCCGATCGCGGCCAGCGTGTTCGCGACCGCCAGCCCGAGGTCGTCGTGGCAGTGCGCGCTGAAGGTGGCGTGGCCGGCGTTCGGCACGCGCCCGAGAATCGACCGGAAGAAGGCGCCGATTTCGTCGGGCGTCGAGTAGCCGACCGTGTCCGGCAGGTTCACCGTCGTGCAGCCCGCCGAGATCACTTCCTGGATGACGCGGCAGAGGAAATCCGGATCGCTGCGCGTCGCGTCTTCGGCCGAGAACTGGATGTCGTCCGTGTACTTGCGCGCGCCATGGACCGCCGCGACGGCGGCATCGAGGCAGGCCTCGCGGGTCATGCGCAGCTTCCGCTCGAGGTGCAGGTCCGAGGTCGCAATGAAGACGTGAATGCGCCGTCGCTCCGCGGGGGCGAGCGCCACGCCGGCGCGCTCGATATCGGCCGGATGGCAGCGCGCCAGGCCCGCGATCGTCGGCCCGGTGACCTGGGTGGCGATCGTGTGCACCGCTTCGGCGTCCGCATCCGACGCGATCGGAAAGCCCGCCTCGATCACGTCCACGCCGAGAGCCGCCAGCTGCCGCGCGAGCTGGAGCTTCTCCTCGATCCGCATCGAGAAGCCTGGGGCCTGCTCGCCGTCGCGCAGGGTCGTATCGAAAATCGTGAGGCGGTCGGTAGACATGGTTCCTCCCTGTGCCAGTAGTACCCGGTGGCCTACCCTGCGTCCAATTTATAGTTTTTGACTTTGTATGAATATTTTTTATTATAATCCGTGCAGTTACAGGACCTGAATGCCTTTGTCGCCGTCGCGACGGACCGCAGCTTCTCGAAGGCCGCCAAACGGCTCCACCGCACCCAGCCGGCGGTCAGCCAGGCGATCCGGCGGCTCGAGGACGAGCTCGGCGACAAGCTCTTCGACCGGACCTCCCGCAACGGCGCGCTGACGGAAGCCGGCACCCTGCTCCTGGAACACGCCGTTCGCCTGCTGCGGTTTGCCGCCGAGGCCGAGGAGGCGGTGCGCGAGCTCCAGCGGGTGCGCAAGGGGCGTGTGGTGGTTGGCGCCAACGAGGCGGCGGTCCACTCGATCCTGCCGATCGTCGAGCGTTTCGCCGGCGAGAACCCGGAAGCGCGCGTCGAAGTCCGGCGCGTGGCCTCGCGGCACATTGCCACGGAGCTGCTCGAGCGCAGCCTGGATTTCGGGGTGCTGACGTTTCAGCCGCCGGATAAGGGGCTGCAGTCGATCTCGCTCGGGAGCGACGAGCTGGTGATGCTCGCGAATCCGAAGCACCGCCTGGCCTCGAAGAAGCGCGTCACGATCGAAGAGGTCGGCCGCGAGACCGTCATCGCGCACAACGACCCCTCACCCGCCCGCGACCGCGTGCTGCGCGTGTACGAGCGCCGCCACGCCCCGATCAACATTCAGATCGCCCTGCCCAGCCTGGACGGCATCAAGCGCGCCGTCGAGATGGGGCTCGGGGTTGCGGTGCTGCCCCGGCGCTGCGCCCTCACCGAAATCGCGCGCGGCGACCTGGTCGCCGTCAAGGTGCCGGAGCTGAGCTCCCCGCGCTCGGTCCGGTTCGTCTTCAGAAGGGCCGGCGAGCTGTCGCGTGCCGCAGCGGCATTCCTCGAAGTCGCGCGGCGGCAGGACCCGGCCCGATCCGTGGATGACTGATTCGCGATTCAGTGATTCGCGATCAGTGATCAGGGATGAGTGATTCCCTCACCATCCGCTGACGTACGGAAGCTGCTGCGCGACGAACTCGACCTCCTCGAACCGATCGAGCAGAAGGCCGGTCGCATCCCACGAGCCCTCGAGAAACGATTCGCGCATGCCCGGCGGAAGCGTGATCGGATCAGAGCGTCCGGCGAGCGTGACGGTCATTGAATCGAGGTCGATCACGACCTCTCGCGTGGGATCGTGCTCGATCTCGTCCATGATCGTCTCCACCGTAGCGGCGTCCGCGGTCACGCACGGCATGCCCAGGGCCACGGAGTTGCCGAAGAAGATCTCGGAGAACGACTGGCCGAGGACCGCCCGCACCCCCGAGCGTCGAATCGCCTGCGGCGCATGCTCGCGCGACGAGCCGCACCCGAAATTGGCATTGACGACCAGGATCGTGGCCCCGGCAAAGCGCGGCTCGTCGAGCCGGTGGCGCTGTCCTTCCGCCTGGAGCTGCTGGCGATCGTCCTCGAAGAGATGCTGCTCGAGGCCTTCGAACGTAATCGACTTCAGGAACCTCGCCGGGATGATCCGGTCGGTGTCGATGTTGTCGCCGCGGAGCGGCAGCACACGCCCGGCGATCCGGACAATCTTCTCAATCGCCATCGCCGAACTCCCTGACGTCCACGACTTTCCCGGATACGGCGGCCGCGGCCACCATCGCGGGGCTCATCAACAAGGTGCGTCCCGTCGGACTGCCCTGGCGTCCCTTGAAATTGCGGTTGGACGATGAAGCGCAGATCTCGCGGCCGTCCAGCTTGTCGGGATTCATCGCCAGGCACATCGAGCATCCCGCTCCGCGCCAGTCGAATCCCGCCTCGACGAAGACGCGATCCAGCCCCTCTCGTTCGGCCGCGGCACGCACCGGCTGCGATCCCGGCACGACCAGCGCGCGCACGTGCGGCGCAACATGGCGTCCGCGCACCATCCGCGCCGCTTCACGCAGGTCCGACAGCCTCGCGTTGGTGCACGAACCGATGAACGCGACATCGATTCGCGTCCCATTGATCGGCTTTCCCGCGCTGAAGCCCATGAAGTCGAGCGCTTCGGTGACCCCGGCGCGATCGAGCGGCGAGAGGCCGTCGGGCGTGGGCAGCGCCTCGTCCACGTAAACCGACTGCCCCGGATTGATGCCCCACGTCACCGTTGGACGGATCGCCGACGCATCGATCTCCACGTCATCGTCGTAGGCGGCCCCGACATCCGAGGCCATCCCGCTCCACCACGCGCACGCGGCGTCGAAGGCCTCCCCCTGCGGCGCGAACCGGCGGCCGCGCAGGTAGTCGAACGTCACCTGATCGGGATTCACGTAGCCGGCGCGCGCGCCCCCCTCGATCGACATGTTGCAGATCGTCATCCGCTCGTCCATCGACATGCGATCGATCGCGTCGCCGGCGTACTCGTAGGCGTAGCCGACGCCCCCGTTCACGCCCAGGCGCCGGATGATTTGCAGGATCACGTCCTTGGCGTAGACGCGGCGCGGCAGCACGCCGTTGACGCGGATTCGCCGCACTTTCAACGGATCGAGCGCGAGACACTGCGACGCAAGCACGTCGCGCACCTGCGAGGTGCCGATTCCAAACGCCACGGCGCCGAATGCGCCGTGCGTGGAGGTGTGGCTGTCACCGCAGGCGATCGTCATGCCCGGCTGCGTGAGGCCGAGCTCGGGACCGATGACGTGCACGATCCCCTGCACGCCCGAACCCAGGTCGAACAGCTGCACGCCCGCCTCGCGGCAGTTGCGCTCGAGAGCGGAGAGCATGTCCTCCGCCATCAAATCAGCGAACGGACGGCGCTGATCCCGGGTCGGGACGATGTGATCGACGGTCGCAATCGTCCGCTCCGGGAACTTCACCTTCCAGCCCCGCGCGCGCAGCATGTCGAATGCCTGCGGCGTCGTCACTTCGTGAATCAAGTGCAGGCCGACGAAAAGCTGAGTCTGCCCGTTCGGCAGCCGCCGGACCGTATGCGCGTCCCAGACCTTCTGAAGCAGCGTCCTCGCCATGGATGGATTGATGGTACTACACGGTCCGGGGTCCGGAACCGGGAACCGGGATCCGGGGCTCGCGGCTTGGGGCGGTCCAGCATCCGGGGTCCGGGTCCGGGGCCGGGATCCGGGGTCCGGGATCCGGGGTCCGGGATCCGGGGTCCGGGATCCGGGGTCCGGGATCCGGGG
>JBDTSX010000464.1:0-4535 GCA_039930925.1 Acidobacteriota bacterium
CGACCCCCGCCTCAGGCGTGCCGGTGAAGTCGAGTGCGTAGAAGGTCAGCACCACGTTCCGGCCACGCAGTGATGCGAGGGACACACTCTTGTCCGGCGATTGCGGAAGCACGAATTCCGGGGCGGATACGTCCTTGGCGCGCGCCGGTTCTTCCAGGGTGTGGACAATCAGCTGATCACGCTGTTCGGCCTCGACGCGCCGGCCGGCGCGCGCTCGGTCGGCCACTACTACGTGGCGAGCGCCGGCGCGTTCGACGCCCAGGGTTGGGGCGTCCGCCTCACCGCGCCGCTCTCCAAACGCGTGCACGGCACCATCGATTACACGCTGACCCAGAGCCGCTGGACCTCGGGCGGCGATCTCGGGCCGTTCTCCGGAGCGGGATTCCGCAGAGCCCAGGCGGAAGGCATTCACGACATCACGACCTCCTGGCTGGCGGACATCCCGGAGACCGCGACGCGCGTGTTCGTGCTCTACAAAATCAGTTCCGGGTACGCCGGGCGCGGCACCGACCTGACCGACGCCGGTCTCGACGGCCGATTCGATCTCCAGGTGAACCAGGCGCTCCCGTTCGGTCTCGGCAACACCAAGTGGGAAGTCCTGCTGGGTGTGCGCAACCTGTTCCGGGATCCAAACGAGCCCGCGTCGGTGTATGACGAACTGCTGGTTGTTCGTCCGCCGAAACGCATCGTGGGGGGCTTTCTGGTCCGATTCTGAACCAACCACTCGGACTCCACGCGGCCGCGCTGACCATGGCGCGGCGAACCCGGATCGACCACGCGGGTGGGCTGCCGTCGCACACGGACGCCCACCCGATTTTTTTGGATCGGATTTCAGGATCCGGAATCTTGAACGCGGCGTTCGCTCAATTGGAACGGCAGGTCGGCGGCTGCCGCCAGAGTACTAAAAAGCCTTGTAAATCAAGCATTTAGGCCATGGAGTTGAGGATTGTTTAAGGAACGTCGTTTGCTACCTCGGTGACAGACATCCTTTGTACTATTCACGGAGATAGGTGTTGAACCCAGGAATCCCAGGGCGCGCGTGGCTTCGACTGACGGCCCAGATGGCCGTAGTCGTGGCACTGCTGTGCCTCGCGGCGGCCAACATCTACGTCCGGGCGACCTGGAGCGAGCTGGAGGACGGCGTGCTCTGGCATGCCGGCGCCGACGGGGTGATTGCGCAGGAAATCGCCGTCGGATCCGCCGCCTCGCGGGCCGGCGTTCGCCCGGGAGACATCCTCGAGGAGATCGACAGCAAGCCGGTCGAGTCGCTCGGTGATGTGACGGCGGCGCTCCATGCCGCCACCCGCGGGCAGTCACTGTCCTACACCATCGCGCGGATCCGGACGCCGGAGATCGTCCGGATCGCGGTCCAGCCGATTCCGTCGGGATCCCGCAGCCTCTATTACGTGCTGGCGGCGGTGGGCATTTTCACGCTCTGCGTTGGCGCCGCGGTTCGCTTCGGCCGGCGTGAAAACCAGGCCACGCTCCATTTCTTCTGGCTGACCATCGCATTTTTCGGGATGCTCGCGTTGTCGTTCAGCGGCCGGCTCGACACCCTCGACTGGGGGATCTACTGGGCGGACGTCATCGCCACCCTGCTGCTCCCGCCGTTGTTCGTGCATTTCGCGCTGGTCTTCCCGGAACGGCCCGACAGCTGGGCGCATAGCGACGCCGGCCGGACCGCGCTCCCGCTGCTCTACCTGCCCGCCCTCATGCTCGGGGGCGCGCGGGTCGCCGCGCTGCTGCGAGGCCACGATCAGGGCGCGGTGCTCTCGACCGTCGTGCAGTTCCTCGAGCGCGGCGAGCTGATTTGTCTCGCCGCGGGGTTGATCGCCGGCCTCGCGATCATGCTGCGCGCTCTGGGTCGCGTGCGTTCGGTGACCGCGCGCCGGCAGCTCCGCTGGATCGTCGGCGGGACGGCGCTCGGCGGCGTGCCGTTCGTCTTCGGCTACGCCCTGCCGTACGCGCTCGGGTTGACGCCGCTGCGCGGGTTCGACCTGACCGCCGTCCTCCTCGGTCTCGTGCCGCTCGCCTTTGCCTCCGCGATCGTCCGCTACCGCCTGATGGACGTCGAGGTCATCATCAAGCGAGCGCTGGTCTACGCGGCGGCGGTCGCCGCGATCGCCGCGATCTACGCGATTCTGCTCAAGGTCGCGAGCGTGGTGTTCCTCGAGCGGAACGATGCGCCGAACACCGTCATCGCGATGCTCGCGACGCTGGTCGTGGTGCTGCTCTCGCGGCCGGTCAAGAACGCGATCCAGTCGGCGCTCGACCGCGTCTACTACCGCGATCGCTACGACTACCGGCGCGCGCTGGTCGGCTTCGCGCGGGACCTCAATAGCGATCTCGATCTGTTCCGGCTCAGCGAGCGCCTCGTCCACCGCGTCATGGAAACGCTGGTCGTCGATCGCATGGCGCTGCTGCTGGCGCCGGCGACGGCGGGGCACGACGGCGAGTTCGTGACGATCGCGCACATCGGCTTCAGCGGGCAGCCCCCGGTCCTGCCGCGCGGCTCCGAGGCCGGCACCCGGTTGATCGCCGGGCACACGCTGACGCTCGACGATCCCCTGGCGCAGCGCCGCATCGACGGCCGCGAGGTGGACTTCTGGCGCGAGTGCGGGATCCATTACTTCGTGCCCTGCGTCTCGAAGGAAGGCACCATCGCGGTGATGGCGCTGGGCCGCAAGGCGAGCAGCGAGCCGCTCAGCAGCGAAGACATGGCGCTCTTGTCCGCCGTGGCCGCCCAGGCGGCCACGGCGCTCGAGAACGGCCGCCTCTACCGTCAGCTTCGCGTCAAAGCCGACGAGCTCGAGCGGATGCGCGAGTTCAGCGAAAACATCCTGGAGTCGCTGAACGACGGCATCGCGGTCGTCAATCGGGACGACCGCATCGTCCGTTGGAACCGCCGGCTGGAAGAGCTGTATGGCGTCCGGCACGAGCACGCGGTCGCGCAGCGCCTCGACGAGATTTTCGAGCCCGGTTTTCTCGAGGTACTGCGCGCCGGGCGGCGCGACTCTCCTGAAGGCGCGGCCTTTTACCGGGTGCCCCTCGCCACGCGCCACGACGGCACGCGCCCGCTGCTCGTGAACGTGGCGACGACGCCGCTGCGCGGATCGGACGGTGCGATCGCCGGCACCATCGTGATCATCGAAGACATCTCGGCTCGTGTGCAGCTCGAAGAGCAGCTCCAGATTTCTGAAAAAATGGCCTCGATCGGCCTGCTCGCCGCCGGTGTCGCCCACGAAGTGAACACGCCGCTGACGGGCATCTCGAGCTTCACCCAGATGCTCCTCGAAGGGGCCGACGCGAACGATCCCAAGACGAAGGTGCTCGAGAAAATCGAACGGCAGACGTTCCGGGCTGCGAAGATCGTGAACGGACTCCTGAACCTGGCGCGCCCGGCGCAGATCGACAGCGGGCCGGTGGACCTCAACGCCGTGATCAACGACGTGCTCGCCCTGCTCGAGCATCAGCTGCGCACCGGCAGTATTCAGCTCCGGAAAGAGCTCTCGGCCTCGCCGGTCATGGTGCAGGGGATCGAATACAAGCTTCAGCAGGTGTTTCTGAACCTCTTCCTCAATGCGCGGGACGCGATGCCAAAGGGCGGCTGGCTCACGGTCCTCACCCGATCAGGGCCGGAGGCCAAGGTCGAAATCGGCGACACCGGGTCGGGGATCCCGGCTGAGCAGTTGTCGCGCATCTACGATCCCTTCTTCACCACCAAAGAGATCGGCAAGGGCACCGGGCTCGGCCTGTCGATTACCTATGGCATCGTCCAGGAGCACGGCGGCACGATCACGTGCGACAGCTCGATCGGCCAGGGCACGCGCTTTACGCTCTCGCTCCCGACCGCACGCACCACCTCGCGCGCGGTTGTTGCAGCCCACGCCGTGAACAGGCAAGCTTGACCCGTATGGCTCGTGCCTCCCAGTCCGACACCTCCGTGAACCAGAGCCGCCGCGGTTCGATCCTCGTCATCGACGACGAGGAAATCATGCGCGAAATCCTCGAGGCGCTGCTGACGCGAGAAGGCTACGACGTCCGCCTCGCGGCCAACGCCGCCGAGGGGCTGGACCTGGTGCGTTCCGTGCCGTTCGATGCCGCCATCGTCGACATGATGATGCCGGGCATGGACGGCATCTCCGCGCTCGACGAGCTCAAGAAAATCGACGACGACCTGCCGGTGCTGATGATCACCGCGTTCGCGTCGGTCGAGAACGCGATCGCGGCGATGAAGCGCGGCGCCTACGACTACATCACCAAGCCGTTCAAGAACGACGAGGTGCTGGTCGTGCTGCGCAATGCGCTGGCCCAGCGGCGGCTGGTCGCTGAAAACCGCGCGCTGCGGCAGAACCTGCAGGCGCGATCGAACCGGTTCGGCGAGATCATCGGCCGCAGCTCGCGGATGCGCCAGGTGTTCGACCTGATCATCCAGGCGGCGCCGAGCCGGACCACCATCCTGATCAACGGCGAGAGCGGAACCGGCAAGGAGCTGGTCGCCCGGTCGCTGCACCAGAACTCGTCGCGGTCGGATC
>JBDTSX010000465.1:0-4509 GCA_039930925.1 Acidobacteriota bacterium
CCGACTCGCAGGCGATGGGGCGGGTCGGCGAAGTGATCACGCGGACCTGGCAGACGGCGCACGTGATGAAGGAGGCGCGCGGCGCGCTGCCCGGCGACACGGCGCCGGCGGACAACCTGCGCATCCGCCGCTACCTCGCCAAGTACACGATCAATCCGGCGCGCGCGCACGGTGTGGCCGAGTACGTCGGCTCGATTGAAGTCGGCAAGTGGGCGGACCTGGTCCTGTGGTCGCCGGCGTTCTTCGGCGTGAAACCGGATCTCGTGATCAAAGGGGGCCTGATCGTGGCGGCGCTGATGGGCGATCCGAACGCCTCGATCCCGACCCCCGAGCCGGTGCGCTACCGTCCGATGTTCGGGGCGCTCGGGCGCGCGCAGGATGCGCTCGCGGCGACGTTCGTCTCGCGTGCCGCCATCGAACGGGGCACGCTGCCAGGAACGCTCCGGCGGACGCTGCTGCCGGTCGGGCACACCCGGACGCTCGGCAAGCGCGACATGGCGCTCAACGACGCGCTGCCCTCGATCGAGATCGATGCCGAGCGCTACACGGTGACGGTCGACGGAGAGCGGATCGTACCGCGGCCCGCCCTGTCGCTGCCGCTCGCGCAGCGGTACTTCCTGTTCTAAGTGATGGGGTGTGCAGAGCCGGACTCGTCCGGCGGCAGAACCGGACGCCACGGCACCAACCCGATCTCCATCGTCCGGCTGACGTCGGGCGCCGCGAAGGTTGAGACGCACGGCCCGGCCCGCGCCGGACACGGCCGGTCAGCCAGACAGGTCCCCCAGCCATGAGAGCTCCAGGCCCACCCATTCCCGTCCGCCTGCTGCGGCACGACCTCGAGTCGCCGGACGGCATCCCGGTGGTGTCTCTGCCGATGACCGCGCACGATCGCCGGCGGGTTCGCCGGCTGGTTGAAGCGGCCGACGGCGCGGTGCTCGCGCTGGAGCTTCCGACCGGGACGGTTCTGCAGCCGGGGCAGGTCCTGCACCAGGATGCGGAAGGATCGTACGTGGTCGCGGCCGCCGACGAGGACGTGCTCGTCGTCCGTCCGCACAGCATCGCTGAAGCGGCGCGTGTCGCCCACCTCATCGGGAATATGCATCGCGACATCCATGTCGACGGGACCGAGATCATCGCGCTCGCCGACCACACGCTCGCGGATCGGATCGCCCGGCTCGGCGCCGAGGTCGAGCGCGCGCGCCGGCCATTTCAGGGACGCGCTCCCGGCGAGCACGCCCATTGATGGAGCCCGCGCACCTGCTGCGGATCCTGCAGCTCTTCGACTCGCAGTTCCCGGTCGGGGCATTCGCGCATTCCGGCGGGCTCGAGACCTACGGCCAGTCGGGCGCGGGGCTGGATGCGCTCCGCGAGCTGATGACGAACCAGGTGATGCTCGGATGGGGACGGAGCGAGCTGGCGGCCGCCTGTCTCGCCTGGTCGGCTGCGGCAGCCCCCGACGCGGCGGATCAGCTGACGCACCTCAGCGCGCGCGCCGGCGCCTGCAAGGTGATTCCGGGGGTGCGCGACACCAGCATCCGTCTCGGGCGCCGGACGCTGACATTGCTGCGGCGGCTGCACCCGGCACCGCTGGCGGACCTCGAGGTGGAGCCGCCGCACCACGCGGTGATCGTCGGCGCGGCGGGACGACGCCTCGGGTTGCCGCGACAGGAGCTCCTGCTGGCCTACGCGCACAGCCTGCTGTCGGGGAGCCTCGCCGCGGCGACGCGCTGCATGCCGGTCAGTCCCGCGCAGGCGCAGACGCTGATCGTCGAGCTGCAGCCGCTGCTGGCGGACGCGGTCGAGCGCGCGCTGCGTGACCCCGACGAGATGCTCTTCACCTGCACGCCGGCGCTCGACGTGCGGTGTCATCAGCAGGTGCGGCTGCACACGCGGCTGTTTCAATCATGAATGGGGGCGGGGGGCCGGGATCCGGGACCAGGGATCCGGGACCGGAGGATCGTCGCGCTCGCCTGACGGTTGCGGGATCTCGAATTCGTCGGATCCCGAACCCCGGACCCCGGATCCCGGGCCCCGAATCCCGGACCCCGACAGCGAAGGAGATTTGATGCCTAGCGTCACCATCGGAGTCGGCGGGCCGGTCGGCTCGGGAAAAACCGCCCTGCTCGACCATCTCTGCAAGCGCCTGCGCGATCGCTACAGCCTGGCGGTCGTCACCAACGACATCTACACGCACGAGGATGCCGAGTTCCTGATGCGTTCGGGCGCGCTCCCGATCGAGCGCATTCGCGGGGTCCAGACCGGCGGCTGCCCGCACACCGCGATCCGCGAGGACACCTCGATCAACCACGAGGCGCTCGACGAGATGCGCGGCCGGTTTCCTGACGTCGAGATCGTCTTCCTGGAGTCGGGGGGCGACAATCTGGCCGCATCGTTCAGCCCGGAGCTGGTGGACGTGAGCATCTACGTCATCGACGTGGCCGGCGGCGACAAGGTCCCGCGCAAGGGAGGGCCCGGCGTGACGCGAAGCGACTTACTCGTCATCAACAAGATTGATCTGGCGCCCAATGTCGGCGCGGACCTCGCCGTCATGGCCCGCGACGCGGCCGCGATGCGCGACGGCAAGCCGGTGCTCTTCACCAACCTGAAACTGGGCGGCGGCCTGGACGGCGTGATCGATTGGATTCGGCGGGATGTGCTGTTCGAATCCGCCGTCGTCTGAACCGGCCGGCTCGACTGCCCGCGCGCCGTTCCACGGCTCGCTCGAACTGGTGTTCGCGCCCGGCCCGCGCGGGACGGTGCTGGCGCACGCCCACGTCACCGCACCGCTGAAGATCGTGCGCCCCTTCGCGCTCGACGGCGGACGGGCGCTGGTCCAGATGCTGACGCTCGGTCCCGGTCTCTGCGCGGGCGACCGCTACACCATCGACGTCACGGTCCAGCCGGGCGCCAGCGCGGTCGTCATTGCGCAGTCCGCGACGCGCGTCCTCGGCATGCCGGACTCCGCCGACGCCACGCAGTCCGTCAGGTTGACGGTCTCGGCCGGCGGTCAGCTCGAGTACTATCCGGGCCTCACCATTCCATTCGCCGGTAGCAGCTTCAGGCAGCGCGTGGAGGCGCACGTCCATCCCGGCGCACGGCTCGGCATTCTCGAAAGCTGGTCCACCGGGCGCATCAGCCGTGGCGAACACCTGCGCTTCCGCCGCATCTCGAGCCGCACCACGGTGTCGGTGAACGGCAGTCCCGCATACGCCGATGCGCTCGAACTGGAACCGGCGCGCGCGGATGTCGCCGGTACCGGCATCCTCGAGGGCTACCGGTATGTGGCGTCCGGCGTGTGGTATGGCGCAACCCTCGATCCCAGCGAGCCGGAGTCCACGTCTGACGGTGTGCTGACCGCGATCGGGCACTCGACCCCCGACCAGGTCTACCTGCGGGCGCTCGCGATGGACGGCTATGCGCTGGGCGTGGCACTCCAGGCGGCGGTCCGGCGAGTCAACACGGGATGGGGGCTCGAGCCCATTCCCCTGCGACGTTTCACCTCGTGACCGCCCATCCGCCGGTGCGCGGCGTGACCGCGGCGGCGGCGCTCGAATGCGATGCGTGCGAGTGGTGATTTCTTCGTCTCCTCGAGTTGCCCCGACCGCTGATGTGGTGTCCAATAGGCTGCGTGCCGCACGGCTGCGGATTGAGGGAGACGAGGGCATACGGAATTCATGACGATCCTGCTGCAATCGCATCACGCCGACCTGAGCGCGACGTCCAGTCGCGCGACGGCCGCGGGCCGGCCCGTCGGCGCCGTCTCCACGGCGCGCGGGTGCTGAGGGTGAGCCCAGCAGGAACGCTCATTCTCCTCGTGGACGACTTCGACGACGCGCGCGAAATGTACAGCGAGTCGCTGACCTTCTACGGCTATCGCGTCACGTCAGCCGGTGATGCCGCCACCGCGATCGAGATGGCGGTCGAGCAGCAGCCGGATCTGATCCTGATGGATGCGGCGCTGCCTGGCATGAGTGGATGGGACGCGACCCGGGCGCTGAAAGCCGATGCGCGCACGCGCAACATCCCGCTCCTGATGCTGACCGGGCACGTCCTGACCGAGTCGAAGGAGCGCGCGGCGAACGCAGGAGCGGACGGCTTGATCCCGAAGCCGTGTCTCCCCGACGAGCTCGTCCGCGAGATCGAGGCGGTGCTGAAGCGATGGCCCAGCCGGGTCCCCGGCACGTCGGCTGAAGGGCGGCGAAACCAGGCGCGAGAGGCTGCGGGAGAGACCGCGGACCGGCTCGCGAAAGGGCGCGCGCAGCAGGACACGAAGCGGCGCCGCGCAAAGAAGCGGTAGCGCCGAGGGGCCAGGGCCGCGACCGGCGAATGTCGGCAAAGCGAGAACGGTGAAGCTGATGAGCGACAGCAGCAACGTGTGTCCGGTGTGCGACCGCGCCGCCAGGCGGGACGCGTCCCTCCCCTACGCGGTGACGACGGTGGTGTGCCCTCACTGCGGCGATTTCCGCGTCGTCAACGAATTCCTCCCCGAGCTGGCGCAGGCGCGCGCCG
>JBDTSX010000466.1:0-4506 GCA_039930925.1 Acidobacteriota bacterium
GCCGACATCGACTACCTGATGCCGGAGTTCGGCGGCGTGACGCGCAACCCGCAGTGGCTCGACCTGCTCCGCGCCCTGTCGAAGCCGCGGCGCCTGCTCGACACCTACGAGGCGCAGGGGACGCCGCTGGCGTGGCCGATGACCGACGCCGATCGCACGGGACTGGCGGCCTGGATCATCCGCACCTACCGTCCCCACTTGATGCTGCTGCACATCTTCGGCACCGACGATGCCCAGCACGCCTACGGGCCGGGCACGCCCCAGGCCCTGGCCTCGATCGAAGCGGCTGACGCGAACGTCCAGCGCATCATCGCGGCGGTCGCCGATGCCGGCCTGCAGGACCGCACCGATCTCGTCGTCCTCTCCGACCACGGGTTCCTGCCGATTGCACGGCAGCTGCAACTGAACTACGCGTTCAAGCAGGACGGTCTGATCGAGACGGACGATGCGGGCAAGGTGAAACGGTGGGAGGCCTCGTTCTACAGCGCCGGCGGCTCTGGGTTCATCATTCTGAAGAATCCGGACGACACCGGGATGCGGGAGCGTGTCGGAGCGCTGCTGCAGAAAATCGCCGCCGATCCGGCCAACGGCATTCGCACGATCTGGAACCGTGATGACCTGGACAAGCTCGGCGCCGAGCCGCGCGCCTCGGTCGGCATCGACATGGAGGACGGGTTCTATTCGGCGGTCGGCCACGACGTGCTGATGAAACCGACCCCCAACCGGGGCGGGCACGGGTTCTCGCCGTCGCGAACGGATCTGCACGCATCGCTGGTGATGCGAGGACCCGATGTCGGGAACGCGGGCAATCTCGGCACCGTCCGCATGAGCCAGATCGGCCCGACGATCGCCTCGTGGTTCGAGGTCTCGCTGTCGCCGCGCGCCGATCTGCCGCTTGCGCTACCAGTCAGAAACCCTGGCGGCCGTTGAGGTGACTCGCGCCTGTGGCCGCGCTCTGCATGCCTCCACCGGCCCGAGGACGTCCCGGTGGAGGCTCGCGCCGGGAGGCTCCAGGAACATCTGTACGCTGCATTCCGGGACACTCTCGCCGTGATGGGGAAGCTCACCAAGCGCAAGGACTGGCAGTTCTTCAGCGTCCTGATAAGGGCCGATCGGCTGTTGGCGATTGGCTGGTGGAGCGTGCTGCTGCTGCGCGGCGTGCTGCCAGCGGTCTTCACCGTCGCCACTGGGACGCTCGTCGGCGCGGCGCAGCACGGCGTGAGCCTGGCCGGGCCGCTGGCGTTGGTTGGCGGCGTGTTCGTCCTGATGCAGATGCTCACGCCGGTTCAGCAGGCGATCAGCGCGAACCTCGGCGATCGCACGGCGGCGTGGCTCTACGACCGCCTGACCGAGATGTGCGTGCGCCCGCTGGGGATGGGCCATCTCGAGGATCCGTCACTGACCGGCGACCTCACTGTCGCCAGGGACTTCGACCTCGGCATGACCGGCCCGCCGCTGTTCATCGCGATGGACTTCATCGCCAGCGGCACGGTCCAGATGATCGGTGGCGCCGCCGCCGCCGTCGTGCTGTTCGCGTACTCGTGGTGGGCGCCGATCCTGCTCGGCGCCGCGTGGCTCTCCACCCAGTGGTTGCTGCGTGAAAGCGGCGTCTGGTTCGATCGCAACACGCCCGAGGTTCGCGCCGCGCAGCGGGATGCGGAGTATACCTATCGCATGGCGGTCGATGCCGGGCCGGCCAAGGAGCTGCGCCTGTTCGGCCTCGTCGGCTGGACGATTGCCCGCTTCGTGGAGCGGCGAACCCGTCTCCACGCTCTGCAGTACGAGGCGACCCGGCTGCGCGAGAAGCCGATGATGTGGTGTCTCCTGATCGTGCTCGGGGCCAACCTGCTCGTGTTCTGGTCGCTCGCGGCAGCGGTGACCGCCGGCCGGATTTCGCTCGCCGAGGTCGTCGTCTTCACCCAGGCCGCGGTCGGCGTGTCGCTGCTCGCGTTCGGCGGGTTCACCTGGGCGCTCGACGGCGCCGCCGCGCCGGTCGCGGCGGTGTTGCGGCTCGACGGCGCGATGGCGTCCGCGGGTGCGCTGGCATCCGGCACCGCGCGTGCGGACGGCCTCCCGGCGCGCGAGATCCGCTTCCGCGACGTCACGTTCGGCTATCCGGGAGGTTCATCGACGCGCTCCGGAGCCGGGGCCCCGCCGGAACTCGGCACGGGTTCCTCGGTGTCGCAGGGGACGGGCCCACTGGTGCTCGAGCACTTCGATCTCACGATTCCCGCCGGATCCTCGATTGCCATCGTCGGACAGAACGGCGCCGGGAAGACCACTCTCGCCAAGCTGCTGTGCCGCCTCTACGATCCGCAGTCCGGCGCGATCGAGATCGACGGGATCGACCTGCGCCTGATCGACGTTGCTGCCTGGCGCGCGCGCGTCACTGCGGTGTTTCAGGATTTCATCCGCCTCGAACTGCCGCTGCGGGACAACGTCGCCCCCTCGGGCGCGACCGACGAAGTGGTGCGCGACGCACTGGAATCGGCGGGCGCCGCCTCGCTTGCCGGCCTCGATACGATTCTCGCCCGCGGCTATGCCGATGGCACGGAGCTCTCCGGTGGACAATGGCAGCGCGTCGCCCTCGCACGGGCTCTGGCCGCGGTGCGGCTGGGCACCGCCGTGGTGCTGCTCGATGAGCCGACCGCGCAGCTCGACGTGCGCGGCGAGGCGGAGATCTTCCAGCGGATCCTCGCCGCAACCCGGCAGTGCACGACGATCCTCATCTCGCACCGCTTCTCGACCGTGCGCCAGGCCGATCGCATCTGCGTGCTCGAGCGTGGCCGCGTCGTCGAGCTCGGCACGCACGACGAGCTGATCGCGCTCGGCGGCCGTTACCGGACGATGTTCGACGTCCAGGCGCAGCGGTTCAATGCCAGTGAGGATGAGGAAGGGAAGCAGTATGACGTCCTCGCCTGAACAGGCGATCGCCGAACTGCCGCCGGCACTGTCGTCGATGTGGCGAGTGTGTAAGCTCGGCTACCGGCACGAGCCCCGTCTGATGCTGGTTGCATTCGTGCTGTCGCTGGCCTCGGCGCTGCCCGATGCACTGATCGCGGTGTGGCTCAAACTGCTCGGCGACGGCGTCCTCGGTTACCGGCCACGCCTGGTGCTGGTCGCGGCGCTCGGCCTCGGCGTGTCCGCGACCGCGACCTGGTTCCTCCGCACGGTGAGCGATCGGCTGCAGCGGCGGTTCCGCGACAAGGTGACGATCGCGCTCGAGTCGCACGTCGCGCGGCTGCTCGCGTCGATCGAGACGATTACGCATCACGAGCGCCCCGATTACCTCGATCGACTGTCGGTGCTCCGCAATCAGATCTTCGTGCTCGATCACATGTACATGTCGGTGTTTTCCACCGCCGGCTGGATGCTTCGTCTCGGCGTCACCGTCGGGCTGCTCGCGTCGATTCATCCGGCGCTCCCGCTGCTCGTCGCCTTTGCGCTGCCGACGGTGCTGGCCTCGACCTGGCGCCCCGCCGTCGAGCGGCTGGCGCAGGAGCGAGGCGCGCAGTCGGCGCGGCTCGCGCGCCACCTGTTTACGCTGGCCACCACGGCGCCTCCAGGAAAAGAAGTGCGGGTGCTGGGCATCGGCGGTCGGTTGATGAAGCAGCGGCGCGAGGCCTGGGAGCGTTGGTACGGGCCGGTGGCGGCGGCCCGCTGGGGTTCGGCGGTCTGGCACACGCTGGCCTGGGCGGTGTTCGGCGCCGCGTATGTCGGCGCCATCGTGTTCGTGGCCACGCGGGCGGCTTCGACGCCGGGCGACGTGCTGCTGGTGCTCGCGGCGGGCTCGCGTCTGTCGGCGTACATCGGGGCGACGGTCGGCGAAGTCGGCTTTCTACGCGGCATCTGGATGGACGGGTCGAGGCGCCTGGCCTGGCTGGAGGACTACGCGGCATCGCTCACCGCGACGGCCGATCTCGCGGTGCCGTCAACCGTGCGCAGGGGCATCCGTTTCGAGCGTGTCTCGTTCAGCTATCCGGGCACTTCGCGCGTCGTGCTCGACGATATATCGCTGACCCTGCCGGCGGGGGTCGTGGTCGCGATCGTCGGCGAAAACGGCGCGGGCAAGACGACGCTGGTGAAGCTGCTGGCCAAAATGTACGAGCCGACGCGGGGCTCGATCTTGGTGGACGAGACGCCGCTCGCCCGCGTGCCGGGCGAGGCCTGGCGCGCGCGGCTGGCCGGCGCCTTCCAGGATTTCTTCCGCTTCGAGTTCCTCGCCCGCCAGAGTATCGGCCTCGGCGACGTGGCGCGTCTGGACGACGAGCCGGCGGTCGGCGGCGCGGTCGATCGCGCCGGCGCGGCGGACGTGATCGCGCGGTTGCCGTCCGGGCTTGGCACGCAGCTGGGGCCGACCTGGCCGGGCGGCGTCGACCTGTCGTTCGGACAGTGGCAGAAGCTCGCGCTGGCTCGCGGGTTCATGCGCGATCGACCGCTGCTGCTGGTGCTCGACGAGCCCACCGCGGCGCTCGACGCCGAGACCGAGCACGCGCTGTTCGAGCG
>JBDTSX010000467.1:0-4503 GCA_039930925.1 Acidobacteriota bacterium
GGCATCGCGAATCTGCTGCTCGAGCCGCGCCAGCCGATCGCGAATGGCGCGCGTCTGATCGAGCTGATTCGAAAGCTGCCGTGTCTCGGCTGACGCCGCAGTATCGAGTGAGCCGGCTACGCGGTCGAGATCGCGCGCAATCTCCTGTTCGACCCTCGCCGTGCCGCCCTTGCCTGGGCCAGCGCCAGCTTCCGATTCCGCGCCGCGAGCCGATCGCTCCACGGGACTCTGCGGGGCGCGCATCTGCTTCGCGGTGTCGCGCATCCGCTGCGAGATACGCTGCCGCTCGATCTCACGCGCCGCGGCGCCCATCGCCGCGCCGTCGGCACTCTTTCCGTTCGACGATGTCGCGCCGGCGGTGCGCTGGCCGAGCTGCCGGGTGGACCGCTGCAGTTCGTCCACGCGGCCCGCGAGGCGGTCCTTCTCGTCCGCGAGACGCCGGCGCGCATCGGCGGCGACCTCTCCGGAGCTCTTGTCGAGCCGCTCCGCTTCCCCGGCAATGCGGCGCTGTTCCTGAGCGATTTGTTGCGCTTCGCGTTGCACGTTTCCCGCGTCGGCGTTGCCGCCCCGCATCTGCTGCTCCAGCCGGCGCAGCTGCTCGGCGGCGCGCTGCCCGCTCTGCGCGGCGGCGTTGGGATCGTCGCGGCGCAACTCGCTTGCCGCGGATTGCATCTGCTCGGTCGCGCCGTGCAGTTCGCCGGCGGCCGAGGCAGTCCCGGAGGACGATGACTGACGTCCGTTCTGAGTTGGACGCGGCGGCTCGACCTTCCTGGCCAGGTCCTCGGCCTGCTGACCGAGCTCCGTCTGCTCACGCGTCAGTTTCTCCAGCTGCCGCTTCATCTCCTCGGCGGTCACTCGTGCGTGCGCGAGCTCGCGCTGGCGGCGGCTCAGATCTTCCTGGCGCCTGGCCAGATCGCGAATCCGATCGAGCGCGCTCTCGGCCGTTTTCTCCTGATCGGGACGCGTCTCGACGGCGGACTGCGTCTCGTAGTTGGTGCGCTGCTGGCGCTGCAGCTCCTTGTCGAACAGCGCCGACAGATCCTGCCCTTGCCGGTTCCCTCCTCCACTGCCGGGCCCGCTGTTCTGTTGCGCGACCTGCATCCGGCGCACTTCGGCCTGCGCCTGCAGCAAGCCGTTGAGCGCGGCCATCTCGTGCGGAAGCGCCTCCTTCGTTCGATCCGTGGTCAGTTGCTCGAGCGCCCTGCTCATCGCATCGACGGCGGCGCCGATCGCGTCCGCGCCGCGCGGGCTCGCGCGCGCCGCTTGGGCGGGGCGCTGAGGCACCGGCGCGCGGCCGCGGGAGCGCATCGATCGCGGATTGATCTGCTCGACGCGCGCCTTCAACTCCGCCTGCGCGGCCGCGACCGCCTTCACGTCCGCGGCGGAGCGCCCCGCCTGCGCGCGCCGCTCGATATTCCAGGTTGAGGCGATGATCGCCTTCTGCGCCTCGATCAGGCTGTCAAGCTGCGGCGTCCCCGCCCCCGCACCGGCCTGGCTCTCTGCCGCCTCGAACTCCTCGTTGAACGGCTTGACCTCGAGGAAAAAGATGTCGCTCGTTGCCTCGGTGGCGCGCCGGCCGCGGCCGATGTCTCGCGCGCGCGCGTAGTACGAAATGACGTCCCCCGGCTTGACGCCGAGCTCCTCGGCGGACAGCAGCCGCGTCCCGATTCGCTGCACGTCGGTGCCGCTGATCCGATCGAACGGCACAATCCGCTCCTGCCGGCCGGCGACCGCGTAGACGAGATCCAATGCCGCAATCCCGTAATCATCGTCCGCCCGCGCCTCGATCAGCGTCTCTTCCAGCGGCGTGATCGGCTGGTCGGCGGAGGGACGCAGGATGCGAACTGCGGGGGGGCGGTCGTCCATCAGACGGATGAAGTACTCCGCATCACTCCCGGACTGGAGCCCGTCGGCATCGGACAGCCGCACTCGGTACGCGTCGTTTTTCCCAACCACGAGATCTGCCTCGACGACGCGGTCTCCAGCCGCGCGGACCGCCAGCGCCGGCGAGCCGCCGAGGGCGACATGCCCCTCGGCGACCGGCTTGTCGGTATGAATCCGGAGCCGAACGCGCGTGCCGGCAGGCGCGTAGATATCGCCGCCGTCCTCTTCGTCCCTGGGTCCCAGGCCGGCGAAGGCCGGATATTCGTAGTGCAGGTCGATGCGGCTGACCCGCGGCGGGGTCAGCGCCGTGACCGTGTAGTCGCTCGATCGAACCGAGCCCGCGGTCACCGTGTAGGAGAACGTCCGGTCAACGGACTCGAACGTGTAATCGAATCCGTCTCGAGCGGCAACCATCGGCACTGTCCGTCGTTGACCACCTGCCGTCACCGTCAGCCCCGGAATGATCCGCGTCAGCTCACCGGACGAGCCACGCAGCACCGTGTGAATCCGCACTGGCGTTCCCGCGGGAATTCGGACACTGCCAGGGGTCACCGCAACGACGACCGAGCCGGGAAAATAACGGAGCCGGACTGTCTCGATCGCCCGGCCAATCGACGGAGCGCCGGCGGTCAGGGCGGCCGCCAGCATCACCACTCCTCCTAGTGCGCAGCCGCCAGCGAGGCGCATCGCCTGGGGAGTGACGATCTCTGCCGGATCGATCCCGCGCAGCCGCCGCAGCGCATCCTCCACCAGCAACGGGAGGAATACGTCGCGGCCGGCCAGGTCCGGAGAACCTGCGGCGTCCACGGCGCTGACAAGCGTGTCGTGGAACGACCGCTCCGCCGGCAGCGCGCTCGCGCGCTCCTCGATGAATCTCGCCACCTGACGGTCCTGCGGCCGCCGCGGCATCGTCCAGAGCGCGAACGTCAGCGCCGCCACGGCCGCGAGCAGCGCGGCGACAATCAGCAGCAGGAGGGAGCCGCCGTCGCTGCCGGTACCGGCAATCACGGCGGCGGCCACCAGCATCGGCACCGCCGCAGCCGCCAGCGCGCGGCCCGCGGTCTGCATCCGCCCGAGCCTGGTCCACCGCCGGCGGACTTGCGCCAGCCGCGATCGCAGCTCGGTGTGCTGGTCGATGTTGGACATCACGTGTTCTACAAACCGTCCCGGATGCGGCAGATCCCGGTAGCGTCCCGCTCCCGCCGGACTCCGCGCCCGACCCCAGATCCCGGTCGCGTCCCGCTTCAGCCGGACGCCATGCCCGACCTCAGATCCCGGTGGCGTCCGGCTTCAGCCGGACGTGTGCCGCCTCAATGCGGACGCGCCCGCTATTTCAGGCCCGTCCCATCAACGACTCCGCGACCAGCGCGGCCAGCATCAGCAGGAGCCCGTACTGCCAGTAGCTCTGACGCGCCTCGGCCTGCTGCGCCCGCCGGTTCATCGCGGCGCCGGCGCCGGTGGACACGCGGTCCAGCAGGCCCTCTATTTCCTCCGGCCGCACCGTCTCGCCCGTGCTTTCGCGCGGGTCGACGTTGACCGCGATGGTGCGCCCCTCCGGCTTGACGTGGTAGAGACCCGGCCGTGGCTCGGCTCCCGGAGGGACGCGAGAGACGAGATAATCCTGCGCCCGATCGCGGACCGTCGCGACGTAGCGAATCGCCTCAACGGCGAACGGCACGAACGCTGGATGCGATGGAAAGTCGTTCCACCGGCGGTCGATGTCGGACGTGAACAGCACGACCCGTCCAGCCCCCTCGCGCCGCTCGAGGAGCGCGGGAGAGCCGTTGGTGAACCGCGCGATCACGTCCCAGCCGTCTTCTCGTACCCGCCAGCTTCGATCGAATTTCACCTGGCCCAGGTTGGCCACGAGCGCTCCGAACCGCCGAAAAATCGGATGCCGCAGATCCGTCACCGACA
This sequence comes from Acidobacteriota bacterium, assembly GCA_039930925.1. Taxonomy (GTDB): domain Bacteria; phylum Acidobacteriota; class Vicinamibacteria; order Vicinamibacterales; family 2-12-FULL-66-21; genus JALZOC01. The sequence goes on from JBDTSX010000467.1 coordinate 3,802, forward strand.
GCGACAGCGGCTCTCCAGCATCTGGCGGGATGCCCGACACGGCCGGGCGCCAATCGAACACGGTCGAGAGCACGACCGGCTCCACGTCCGGTGCCGCGGCGACGAAGAGGCCCCCGCCGGCGCGGACATAGGCCGCAATCGCTTCCCGGGCGCGGCGATCGAATCCTCGCGTGGACAGCAGCGCAACGGCCGGCGACTTCGCCAACTCCTCACGCGCCAGCGTCGAACCGTCCACCACTCTCACCGCCATTGCACCTTCTGGCCCGTCGGACGCGCTGGCCAGCGCGCGCGAGAGGAAGAAGCCGGACCGATCCTCGCCGGAGGTCACAACCAGCACGGGTTCACTGTGCGACCTCTCGAGTACCGCATAACGCGTGTTATCCGCGGCAAACCCAGCGGGGTCGTCCACCGTGACGGCGATGCCGCCGGCTCCGGGCGACCGGTAAGGGATCGGCACGTCCAGCGTCGCATCGCCAGAGATCCGGTACGGACCAGATGCGACGACCCGGCCATCGAGCTCGACGCGGACCTGCCCGGTACGCGGTGCCGCCCCGGTAGCGCGGAGCGAGGCCACCACACGATCCTTCTCAATTTGCACGCCCGTCACCGCCAGATTCGGCGGCGGCTGTCCCGCATCGATCACCGCGAGCTCGAGGCTCGCAGGCAGCACCGGCCGCTGCGTGTCTTCCCATCCGGCGCGCT
>JBDTSX010000468.1:0-4494 GCA_039930925.1 Acidobacteriota bacterium
TCACTTTGCCGCGCGAGAACTTCACCATGAAGTAGCGGACCGCCGCGGTCGCGATCGCCGCGGCGATGCCGCCGACCTCTTCGGGCGTGAGCTCCGTGTTCCGCTCGGCGACGACGGCTGACGCCTTGGCGGCGAGCCGGTCGAGCAGATCGTCCGCTTTCACCCCGAGGCCCTTCCGGCCGGATACCTCGACGAACGGCCGGTCGGCATCGTCACTCGTGTCGTAGCCGAGCTCGCGTGCGGTGGCGTGCGACAGCGCGACCATCTCGTAGGCGTAATGGATCGAATGCTCCGCCTGTGCCTGATAGCCGAGCGCCGCCAGTGCCTGCTTGAGGAGCTTCTGCAGGTACGACTGCCGCGTATCGATGACGTTGCAGACCCACTCGGCGCGCCCGAAGGGAGGAGCGTCGCTCCGTGCCGCGGCCGGATCGGAGGTGGTCGACCACAGCCGCGGAGGGCCCTCGTCGAAGACGCGATAAGAGAAGTCTCGACCCAGCAGCCCGAATTTCCAGAGCTGATAGGCCATGTCCTTACCGACGTAAGTGACGGTGCCATCGGAGCGCACGATGACTTTCTCGCGCAACTCTGCGCCCGCTTCTTCTTCCGGGACTGCCGCACTGGTCTCCGCGGCGTCTCCGGGCGCGGCCCCGCCAGCGTCTGGCGCCGAGTCGTCGTCGATACGCATCACCCAGCAGCCTTTGAGCTTCCCCTCGGTTTGCAGAAAGACCGCCCCGATCCGCTTGAGGAACTCGAACGCATGCGTCCAGAAATGCAGGCGCAGGATGTCGCCCTCCCAGGTCAGGAGGTCGTAGCCGATGTTCATGCGCCGCATCGTCTTCAGGTGGGCCCGGACGATGCGATCGGCAACGAAGCGGGCCAGGTCGGCGGTCTCGTTATCGCCGCGCTCGATGTCGTGCAGCGCCGCGCTGCGGATCTTCAGGCGCTCCTTGTCTCCCTGGTACCACTCGGTGACTTGTGCGTAGAGGTCCCAGCAGTAGTAGTCGAACCGCCCGGCATCGGCGATCGCCCGCACCTCGGCGAGCGATTTGTGTTCCAGCTCGCGGAAGCCGACGGCCACGTCGGCGACCTGCACGCCGGTGTCGTCGATGTAGTTCTGGATCTCGACCTCGCGTCCGAGAAACCGCAGCAGCCGGCCGAACGCGTCACCGAGCGCGGCATTCCGGATATGGCCGATATGCGCGGCCTTGTTGGGATTGATCGCGGTGTGCTCGACGATCGCCTTGACGCCGTGCGCCTCCGGGACGCCGTCACGCTCGCGCAGGCACTGGAGCGCAAAGATGCGCCGGTCCAGGAAGAAATTGATGTAGCCGTTGGGCGCGGCGTCGATGCGCGAGAAGCCGTCAACCGTGCCGAGCGCGGCGACGGTCTCTTGCGCGATCGCGCGCGGCGCCTTCCGCAGGCGCCTCGCCAGCTCGAATGCGAGCGGAACGGCGACGTCGCCGAGCGCGCGGCGCGGCGGCGCTTCGATGGGGATCACCGCCAGGACCGGGTCGTCGGCGGGGATGCTGTAGAGACGGCCGACAGCTTCCGCCATCCGGGAGCGAACGAGTGCATGGATCGGGAGAATCATGAAATCAGCGTCTCATCCTGGAGGCGGTCACGTCCGGCGGAGGTCAGTCGTGATACGATCTTTTGACTGTTCCGGGTTCAATTCAATCGCACCCTTGGCGCGCTCGTAATCATGCGGCGTGTTCACGTTCACGAAAATCAGCCCTTCCGGGTCGTAGGTCGCGATGATGTCAGGCCCGAGCTCCACCACGCGGACTCCCCGGGGGAGGACCGACGCCTTGAGCGCGCCGCGCGAAATCCGCGCGTGAATATCCGCAGCACACGCCCGCGAATAGATGGCGCAGAGCGGCTCGTAGCCGCGGCCGCTTCTCGGAATCACGAGATCCGCGTCCCGTTCGTCCGCCATCCGCTGGAGAAACGCGGCCGACAGAAAAGGCAAGTCGCAGGCCACGACCAGGGTGCGCGCGCAGGGCGAGCGCTGGATCGCCGTGTAGATGCCGCCGAGCGCTCCGGCGCCAGGCAGGTCGTCCGGTACGACGTCGAGCCGGCGCGCGGACCACGCAGGGGCGGCGGCGCCGACCACGAACACGGTCGAGGCGACCTGGCGCAACGCCTCCAGTTGGCGATCCACGATCGGCGCATCGCCGATCGCGAGCGTCCCCTTGTTCACGCCGCCAAGCCGGCGAGCCTGCCCGCCGGCGAGGATCGCGGCGGCCAGGCCGCTCTCGTTCGTCATTCCCAGACCGTCAAGGTTATCAGAGGCTGCGGCTTCCTGTCCCGCTGCCGACGGTCGGCGTCATGAGTGAAGCGCGGATCGGGCGGGTGCTGGTGGCGAGCCTGCATCAGAGCATCGCGGACCTGCTGCCGACGCGGCTCGAGTTCTACGAGAACTGGCTGAATGTGGCCGGGCTGCGCGAGGGGACGATTGGCCTCGCCCCTCTCCTCGCGGTGCTCAGTTTTCTGCGGACCGAAGGGGAGGCGTACGCCCTGGTGACGACACGGGCCGGCGAGTACGCGGCGGACTGGACCATCAAGAGCCAGACGCCGCTGGAGCGGCGGGTGACTCAGGCGCTGCCGATCTGGCTGCGGACGCGTGCTGCGCTCCGCACCGCGCGGAAGCTGATCCGCGACACCTACCCGGGTTCCCGCGCGATCGTTCGCCTGAAGCGCGGGACGGCGTCGGTCGATTTGCGCGGATCGCTCTTCTGCGAAGTCCGGGAAGCGTCGGGGCACGCGCTCTGCGGCTTCTACCTCGCGGCGATTGCGCGCACGTTCCAGCTGTACGAGCTGCCTGCCGCCGCCCGCGTCAACGAGTGCCGGGCGTCCGGGGCGAGCAAAGGGTGCCAGTTGTCGGTAGTGGTCGGGGAGCCCACCGAGGGCGGGTCCGCCGCCGCCTGACGACCCGAGTGGCTCTGGCGGGAACTCCGTCGTGACCAGATCATGCCGCCGTCGTCCTGTCGTTCAGGGCGGTCCTGACGAATGCGGGCGGGCGAAAGAGACCCGACTAGTGAACCGAGATCATCCTCTCGCGCTCGATGTCTCCAGCCGGCTGGCCGCGTGCGTCCTCGCCGGTGTGCTCTCGATCGCCGTGCAGCCGTGGTCGGCGGCCGCGGCCGGCATCCAAGCGGCGCCCGGCGCGCGTATCCTGGTCGTCCCGTTCGAGAACACGCAGCACGACCCGCGGCTGTACTGGCTGTCGGAGGCGTCGGCGATCCTGCTGACCGACGAGCTGAACGCTCGAGGCGTCCGGGCGATTACCCGCAACGAGCGCGTGCGAGCGTTCGAGCAGCTGCACCTGCCGCTGTCCGCGTCCCTCAGCCGCGCGACGATCATCAAGATCGGCCTGATCGTCGGCGCCTCCGACGTCGTGGTGGGGTCGTATACGGTGGACGCGGGCCGAATCCGGCTGGACGCGCACAGCATCCGGATCGAGGTCGGCCGGCTGGAGCCGGACGTCAACGAAGCGGCGCCCCTGGCGGAACTGTTTGCCGTGTTCGACAAGGTGGCCCGCCGCTTCGCGTCCGAGGCGCCCGCGACCGCGGCCCGCGAACCGCGTCCGCCGCTCGATGCGTTCGAAAACTACGTGAAGGGGTTGGTCGCCGAAAATCCGGCGGCGCAGGCGACGTTTCTGGAGACGGCGATCAAGCAGTCCCCTGGCTACGATCGGGCCGAGCTCGCGCTGTGGGACGTGCGGAGCGACCAGGGAGACCATGCCGCGGCTCTGCTGGTGGCGCGGTCTGTCCCGGCCGGATCACCCCGCGCCGAACGGGCGCGGTTCCTGTCCGGCCTGTCGCTCCTGGAGCTGAAGCGGTACGATGAAGCGTTCGATGTATTCAAGTCGATGGCCGACGCCCCGTCGCGATCCGCGCCGGGGAAGCCGTTCGCGGCCGCCCTCAACAACCTGGGTGTCGTGCAGATCCGGAGAGGAAGCCAGACCGGACAGTCCGGCTCCGCGCTGTTCTTCCTGACGAAAGCGGCCGAAGCGGATCCGGGTGACGCGGATTACCTGTTCAACCTCGGATACGCCTATACGGTGGAGCACAATCATCAGGGAGCCGTGTACTGGCTTCGCGAGGCGCTGCGCCGGAACCCGGCGGACGCTGACGCCCACTACGTGCTGGCCGCCGCGCTGCAGGCCGCGGGCAGCCCTGTCGAAGCCGGGCGCGAGAAGGAGCTCGCGCGCCAGCTCTCGTCACGGTATGAGGAGCTCGAGCGCCGCGCCGCCGCCGACCCGCTGCCGGTCCCGAAGGGACTCGAACGCGTGCGGACGGACCCGGACCCGGCCGCGGGGCTGCGCCCGGAGCAGACGCTGGTCAATTCAGCGCAGCGCGAGCAGCGTGAGCTCGCCACCTTCCATCTCGATCGCGGCCGGCGTCTCTACGAGCGGGAGGAAGACCGCGAGGCGATGATCGAGCTGCGGCGCGCCGTCTACCTGTCGCCGTATGAGGCGCAGGCGCACCTGCT
>JBDTSX010000469.1:0-4493 GCA_039930925.1 Acidobacteriota bacterium
CTCTGAAGGGCCGCCGAGCTGACGCGGCGCTGCCGCTCGTCGCGGCGAGTACCGCCGCGGCACGCGCGGCGGGACAGTTCGGGTCCAGCGAGATGCGGCTGGCTGCCGCGTTCTGGCCGGGTCCGCTCTCGATCGTGGTCCCGGCGCTCGCGATCGTGTCGCGCGCGGCGCGCGCGGCCGATGGTTCGGTGGCGATTCGCGTGCCGGCACATGCCGTCGCCCGGGCGCTGGCGTCCGCGCTCGGATTCGCGATCACCGCGACGAGCGCCAATGCATCCGGTTCCGCGCCGGCTGAGTCGGCGGACGATGTCGCCCAGCACCTCGGCGGCGTGGATCTGCTGCTCGACGCGGGCCCGGCGCCAGGCGGTCTGCCGTCGACGATGGTTTCACTCGCCGGCGGCGCGCCGGTGCTCGTCCGCGCCGGGGCGATCGCGTGGGAGCGCGTGCTAAAATCGCTGCAGTGATGCGCCAAGCGGTTCCGCAGTCGACGACGACCGACCGGACCGAGCGGGCGGCCCTGGTCGGCCTCTTCAACGGGGCTTCCCGCCGATTCGATCCCGAACATGCGCTCGACGAACTGGCCGGACTCGCGGACGCCGCGGGCGCACGCGTGGTGTTGCGCGTGCTGCAGGAGCGCGCCCGCCCCGATCCGGCGACGTTCCTTGGCAGCGGCAAGGTCATCTCGCTGGCGGCGTCGTGCGACGAGCTCGGCGCGAACGTCGTCATCTTCGACAACGAGCTGACGCCGGCGCAGCTCAGGAACCTCGAAGACAAGCTTGGCCGTAAGGTGGTCGATCGCACCCAGCTGATTCTGGACATCTTCGCCCGCCGGGCGCGCACGCGCGAAGGCAAGCTGCAGGTGGAGCTGGCGCAGTTGAAGTACCTGCTGCCGCGGCTGGTCGGGTCGTCGGACGCGCTGTCCCGCCAGGGCGGGGGCATCGGCACGCTCGGCCCCGGTGAAACGAAGCTCGAGACCGATCGCCGGCGCATCCGGCATCGGATCACGGTCCTCTCGACGGAGATCGAGACGGTCCGCCGGCGCCGCACGCAGCTGCGCGAGCGGCGGCACAAGGCCGCCGTCCCGACCGTCGCGCTGGTTGGCTATACGAATGCCGGCAAGACCACACTGTTCAACGCCTTGACCGGCGGCGACGCGGTGGCCTCCGACGCGCTGTTCGTGACGCTGGATCCGCTGGTGCGCAAGGTGAAGCTCCCGGATCGCCTGGAACTGCTGGCGTCGGACACGGTCGGGTTCATCGAGCGGCTGCCGACCTCGCTCGTGGCGGCGTTCCGCGCGACGCTCGAGGAAGTCGCGGCGGCCGATCTGCTCCTGCACGTGATCGACGCCTCGAGCCCGGACCGCGAGCGGCACATGGACGCGGTGCGAAGCGTGCTGACCGAAGTGGGCGCCGAGCGGGTGCCATCGCTCGAGGTGTTCAACAAGTGCGATCAGCTCGATGACGCCGAGCGCGCACGCGTCCGCGCTTTGTATCCCGGCGCGCTGTGCCTCTCGGCGAAGACGGGGGAGGGCCGGGACGACCTCATCGCCGCGATGGAAGGGCGGCTGCAGCTCGGCACGGTCCGGGTCACGCTCGAATTCGACGGGCACGACGAAGACCGCGATCGCATCGCGCAGCTCTATCGCATCGGCCGGATTCTTCGCCACGTGGCCGCCGACGGCCACGTCTCGATTGACGCAGTACTGCCGCGTCGTCTGCTCGATCGGTTCCCGTCGGCGAGGGTGCTCACCGCATGATCCGACTCGGCCGTCTCCCCTGGAGCCTGGCGCTCTGCGCCGTCATCCTGGCCACGGGGTGCGCGGTGGCCAAAAAGCCGCCGGTACTCCCGGCCGCGGGAGCGCCGAAGTTTCCTGACTTCGTGTTTCCCGTCGCTCCTCCCCGTCTTCCGCTTTCACCCGCGGCGCCGGTCCACGAACTGGCCTGGCAGTTTCTCCAGGCCGGCGATCTGCGCACCGCGGAGCGCGACTTCTCGGCCGTGTTGAAACAGACGCCGGGGTTCTATCCGGCCGAAGCGGGCCTCGGCTACGTCGCTCTGGCGCGCAACGATCAGAAGGCTGCCGTCTCGCACTTCGATCGGGTCCTGTCGGCTGACCCGGCGTACGCGCCCGCGCTCGCCGGCCGCGGCGAGGCTCTCCTCAGTCTCGGCGATCGCGAACACGCGCTCGCGAACTTCGAGGCGGCGGTTGCGGCCGACGCACAGCTGTCCACCCTGCGCAGCCGGATCGAGGTGCTTCGATTCCGCGGCCTGCAGGACAATGTGGACGCCGCGCGGAAGGCGGCCGACGGAGGCCGCCTTCCCGAAGCACGCCAGCTATACGGGCAGGCGATTGCCGCCTCTCCAGACAGCCCGTTCCTCTATCGCGAGCTGGCGGTCGTCGAACGGCGTGAAGGCACGCTCGTCGCCGCGCTGGAGCATGCGCAGAAGGCCGCGGAGCTCAATCCGACGGAGCCGCGCAACTTCGTCACCATCGCCGAGATCTACGAAGCGACCGGGGAGTATGGCAAGGCGGCGGAAGCGTACGGCTCGGCCGTCGCGCTCGAGCCGAGCGCGGCGCTCGAGGCGCGGATCGACGGGCTCCGGGAGAAGGCCGCGTTCGCCACCATGCCGGCCGAGTACCAGGGGATCGAACAGTCGCCGACCGTGACCCGCGCCCAGCTGGCCGCCCTGATCGGGGTCAGGCTCGACGACGTGCTGAAGCGGTCGCGGCGGCCCAATCCGGTGGTGATGACCGACACGCGCAGCAACTGGGCGTCCCCGTGGATCGCCTCGGTCGCACGCGCCGGCATCATGGAACCGTTCCCGAATCACACGTTTCAGCCGAACGGCACGGTGCGTCGAGGAGACCTGGCGCAGGCGTCCAGCCGCGCGCTGGCGCTGCTTGCCGCCGGCAACCCGCGCTTGTCGGCCTCGTGGCGCAACGCCCGCGGCCGCTTCCCCGATTTGCCCCCCGGGCATCTCAGTTATCCGGCGGCCTCCGTCGCGGTAGAGTCAGGAGTCATGACCGTCGCGCCTGACGGCACGTTCCAGTTGACGCGCCCGGTCACCGGGGCGGAGGCCCTTGCCGCGGTCCGAAAACTCGAAGAGCTCTCTGGCCGCAAGCCGCGATGAACCTCACCGCCGCGAATCAGCTCACGCTGCTGCGGATGCTCCTCATTCCGCCGTTCGTGATCCTGCTGCTGTACGGACACCGCGGGTGGGCATTGACGGTGTTTCTCGCGGCCGGTGTGACCGACATGTTCGACGGGCTGATCGCCCGCAGGACCGGCCAGAAGACCACGCTCGGCGCGTGGCTCGATCCGATGGCCGACAAGCTGCTGCTCGTCACCATGTTCATCATGCTGACGCTGCCAGGCCTCGGCTCCGCCAACCAGCTGCCGCTCTGGTTCACGGTCCTGGTCCTCAGCCGCGATATCGTGATTGTGCTGACGGTGGCAGTCGTCAACCTGGCGGTGGGCCCGCGCACGTTCCGTCCGTCGATCTTCGGCAAGGTCGCTACCGCGACCTACATCGTCACCGGCGTCGTCACGCTCTACTTCAACTACCTGGAACTGGCGTCTCCGCTCATTACCCTCTTCGTCTACGCGTCGCTGGTGATCACGTTCATCTCGGCCGGGGACTACTTCATGAAGGTGTTCAGCCCCGGCCGGTAAGCCGCGCGCCGAGGTCGTCCCGAGGGGTCCGGCACTAGCCGGACTTTCACCGCGTCTCCGCTACCTTCTTCCGGAAGTATTCGAGCGTCTTCGTCAGCCCTTCTTCCAGCCCCACCTTGGGCTCCCAGCCGAGCAGCGTGCGGGCCTTGGTGATGTCTGGTTGCCGCACCTTGGGGTCGTCTTCCGGAAGCGGCCGGTACACCAGCTGGCTCTTCGATCCGGTCAGCCGGATGATCGCCCGCGCGATGTCCTCGATCGTCATCTCCTGCGGGTTGCCGATGTTGACCGGTTCGTTGAGGTTGGACTCCATCAGCCGGATGATCCCGTCCACCAGATCGCTGACGTAGCAGAAGCTGCGCGTCTGCCGGCCGGTGCCGAAGATCGTCACGTCTTCGCCGGTCAGCGCCTGCCCCATGAACGCCGGCACGGCACGTCCGTCGCGCAGCCGCATTCTCGGTCCGTAGGTATTGAAGATCCGCACGATCTTGGCGTCCACCCCGTGATAGCGGTGATAGGCCGTCGTCATCGCCTCGGCGAACCGCTTGGCTTCGTCGTACACGCCGCGAGGGCCAATCGGGTTCACGTTGCCCCAATAGGTCTCCTTCTGCGGGTGCTCGAGCGGGTCGCCGTAGACTTCCGACGTCGAGGCGATCACGAATCGGGCGCGCTTCGCCTTGGCCAGACCGAGCGCCTTGTGCGTGCCGAGCGCGCCGACTTTGAGCGTCGGGATCGGCAGCTCCAGGTAGTCGATCGGGCTTGCCGGGCTTGCCCAGTGCAGCACCGCGTCCACCGGACCATCGACGTTGATGTAGTTGGTGACGT
>JBDTSX010000470.1:0-4474 GCA_039930925.1 Acidobacteriota bacterium
GCATGTCGACATCACCCAGCGGAAACGGCACGACGAGAAGCTGCGGCGGCAGCAGATCGAGACGCGCGTGCTGTTCGACCTGACGCCGGCGATGATCTGGTTCAAGGACACGCAGAACCGCATTCTGCGGATCAACCAGCGGGCGGCGGACGCCGCCGGACTGTCGGTCGCCGCCATCGAAGGACAGGCGTCGGCCGACATCTATCCGGAGCAGGCGGCGAGATTTTACGCCGACGATCTCGAGGTCATCAACTCAGGGGTCGCCAAGCTCGGATACGTCGAGACCATCCATCGGCCGGAAGGTCAGGAGCTCTTCGTTCAGACCGACAAGGTGCCCTACCGCGATCAAGATGGCAAGGTGATTGGCATCGTCGTGATGGCCCACGACGTGACCGAGCGCAAGCATGCCGAGGAGGCGCTGCGAATCAGTACGCAGGACGTGGCGCGGGCCAATATCGCCCTCCACGCCGAGGTCGTCGAGCGGCGGCGAGCCGAGGAGGCCGCCGACACCGCCAATCGTGCCAAGAGTGAATTCCTCGCCAATATGAGCCACGAAATCCGCACGCCGTTGAACGGCGTGATCGGCATGACGGATCTCGTGCTCGGAACCGGCCTAGACGCCGAGCAGCGCGAGTACCTTGACATCATCAAGTCGTCAGGCCAGTCGCTGCTGACGGTGATCAACGACGTGCTCGACTTCTCGAAGATCGAAGCCGGCAAGCTGACGGTGGATGTCATTCCATTCGACTTGAGTGATTGCCTCGCGACGACGATGAAGCTCTTGGCGAGCCGGGCGCATGCGAAAGGTCTCGAACTCGCCTACGACATCCGTCCCCAGGTGCCGACGGCGTTGCAGGGCGATCCGAACCGCCTGCGGCAAATCCTCGTCAACCTGATTGGCAACGCCATCAAATTCACCGATCACGGTGAGGTGGTGATGACCGTCGATGCCGAAACGCAGACCGATCTCGACGCCACGCTCAGGTTCAACGTGTCGGACAGTGGCATCGGCGTGCCGGCGGAGCAGCAGGCGGCGATCTTTCAACCCTTCGTCCAGGCTGACGGCTCGATGACCCGCAAGTTCGGCGGCACCGGCCTGGGTCTCTCGATTTCGACCAACCTCGTGGCGTTGCTCGGCGGCCGCATCTGGATGGACAGCGAGGTGGGACACGGCAGCACGTTTCACTTCACGATGCCGTTCGGTCTGCAGACGACGGTGGCCGTCGAACCCCCCCTCGCGCACGCGTGGATGATGCACCTCGCTGGCATGCCGGTCCTCATCGTCGACGACAATGCCGTGAACCGGCGGATCCTCGAGGTCACGCTCACGCGATGGGGCATGGACCCGGTGATGGCCGAGAACGGGCGGGACGCGGTGACGGCGATGCAGCAGCGCCGGGCGGCCGGACGTGCCTTTCCCCTGGTGTTGCTGGATGCGCAAATGCCGGACGAGGATGGATTCTCAATCGCCGGGGCGATCAAGGGCGATACCGATCTGGCAGGAGCAACCATCTTCATGCTGACCTCGGCCGGCCAGCAAGGAGACGGGGCTCGCTGTCGGGCACTGGGAATCGCCGCGTATCTCGTCAAACCCATCGGTCAGCACGACCTCCTCGGGGCCATCCTGGCGGTGCTCGGGATGACGCCCGTCGGTCCGGGTCCGGCGCCGCTCGTCACCCGGCACTCTCTGCGTGAAGGGCGGGGCAAGCTGCGGATTCTCCTGGCCGAAGACAATCGGGTCAATCAGCTGGTCGCGGCGCGGCTGCTCGGCAAGCGCGGTCACACGGTCGTGATCGCGGCCAACGGGCGGGAAGCGCTGGCCGCCTTGGATAAAGCGGGCGACGGCGGTTTCGCCCTGGTACTGATGGATGTGCAGATGCCGGACATCGATGGTTTCGAGGCGACCGGCATCATCCGTGCGAGGGAGAAGACATCCGGCGCTCACCTGCCGATCATCGCGATGACCGCGAACGCGATGAAGGGCGACAAGGAACGGTGCCTGGCGGCGGGCATGGACGGGTACATCGCCAAGCCGTTTCAAGCCGAAGAGGTGTTCGCGGCGATCGATGCCGTGCTGGCGTAGCACGAAGCCGAGCCGGTGTGCGGGGTTGCCCGCGGCAGACCTGATTGAGCGATGCGGCCGATCAGTACAGCAGCAGCCCGAACCCGAGGCAGATCACCGCATTGGCCGACGCCATCACGAAGTCGTCCGTACTGCGCGGGGAGAAGAGCTCCAGCACGGTGTTCGAGACCGAAATCACGATCGCGAGGACGATCCAGGCCGGAGAGAGATGGTTCGCCACGACCAGCCCGACACAGAGCACCAGCGAGGCCACGAACCCGGAGACCGTTCCACCGATCGACTTCCGGTTGACGTCACCGATCCCGAGCACGCGGATTTTCTGCTTGCCGTACAGCGACCCGCCAATCTCCGAGAACGCGTCGGCCATCATGTACGAGCCCCAGATCAGGGCGAACAGCACGGCGAACTGCCCGGGCGGGAACACGACCGCCAGCTTCGCCCCGAGCGGCACCATCACGAACTTGAATACGGTCCAGAGCGTGGTGATCAGGAGGCAGTTCGCGCGCGCCAGGACGCCGTCCATGATCCGTGACTGCGGACCGTAAAAGGCCGCCGCCAGGAAGTTGTCGGCATAGAAGAACGCCAGGAAGATCCAGCTCGTCGCCACCGCGTCGAACAGGTTGTCCTGCAGGAAGAGGGTCGCGAAACCCTGGGAGCGGTCCTCGGCGATCCTCGAATACAGGTAATAGAAGGCGGGCGCCTGGAGCGTGATGAACCGGCCGCGCCGGCCGACCATATCGATGATCCGGATCCGCCGCTCTGAATGCCGTGAGAGCAGCGCCGGCAGATCGAACGTGCCACGCATCCGCGACGAGAACACCACTCGCCGCTCCTCCTTCGTGAACCCGGCCGCGAACCGGAGCAGCAGCGTCTTGACGCCGTGCCAGATGAATCCCCACACCACGTAGAAGAACAGGATCCCGAATCCGACCCGCATCACCGCCTCGCGATCGAGGCGGTACCCTTGAAAGAAGGGAGTCGTGCGGCCGGTGATCAGCGAGAACAGCCACAGGACCGTCAGGGCCGCGTTGAAGATCAGCGCGCCCCGGAAGATGCGATCGGAGGTGCGACGGCGATCCTCCAGTGACGCGAGGGCAACGGGCGCCGGATCGGCGGCGGCAATCTGGGTGGCAGACATGTGCGCCAGACACTGGTCGGTTGACGGGGTATTGGGCCGCGAGGGAGTCTACCGCATCTCTGGCAGGATTTTCTGACGCGTCCGGCTTCGTCGAACCGTGTCCGTCCCTGCGAGTCCCCTGAGGGTCCGGCTTCAGCCGGACCGTATCAGTCTCGGCAAGTTCCCTGTGGCGTCCGGCTTCAGCCGGACGAACGATCGCGCGACAGGCTCAGTGGCGATCCACTGAGCGCTGTCGCGTGTGGGTGAGGCGGTGTGCCCTAGAAGGCGAAGCGGATCTGCGCCTGGATGTTCCGCGGCGCCTGGTAGCCGGTCGCCACGCCGAAGCCCGCGCCGCGCGGCCGCGAGCGCGAGTCGATCACGTTGCCGTTCGCGTCGAACGGCAGGTTCTGCGGCGTGATCGGGTCGGTCGGGCTGGTCAGCGTCAGCGACGTGTTCCGCGCGGTGATCGCCGACTGGTTGAAGGCGTTGAACAGGTCGAGCCGCAGCTGAATGTTACGGGCGCCTCCGAGCCGGATGTTGCGCGCGATCGCGAGGTCCATGGTGCTCACGAAGCAGGCGTGCAGGTAGTTGGTGCCCGATTCCAGCCCCACGCTCCCGACCAGCGGACCCTGGAACGCGGCGGTGTTGAACTGGCGCAGCGGATCGCTGCTGCACCCCTTGCCCGGGTCGCCGACGACGCGGATGCGTGCTCCGTAGTCGGGAGAGCCGGTCAGGTTCTGGCTGCCGCCGCCGTTCTGGTAGCTGTAGCCGACAGTGTAGGCGCCGGACGGCACCGCGGAGTTGCCGGCACTCACGTTGGCGCCGGCGCGTGATCCGGACCAGATCCCGGAAATCTGCCAGTCGTTCAGCACCAGGCCGATCGCCCTGAGCGCCGGTCGGCTGCTTCTCAGGTCAGGCAGGTCCCACACGAAGTTCCCCCGGAGCGTGTTGCGCACCGGGTTGTTCTGCCCGAGGAGATCGTCCGCCGCGGCCTGATCGGCGCGGAACGAATAGGTGCCGTCCGGGTTGTGCTGGAGGCGCGCGCCGGACTGCTGCCGATCCGACAGGCCAATCGCGTCGAAGAAGCCGAACGACAGGCCATTCTGGAAGCGCCGGTTGAGCGACAGCTGGATCGAGTGGTAGGTTCTCCAGCCGCGGTTCTGCTGCTCGGTGATGCCGGCATAGCCCCGAATCGCGCGCAGGTTGTTCTGCGGCAGCGTGTTCGAGCCCAGGAAGGTCGGCGTCTGGGTGGGGTCCTGCGCCTGCGGCTGGAA
>JBDTSX010000471.1:0-4460 GCA_039930925.1 Acidobacteriota bacterium
CCTGGTAGTTGATCGGCTCGAACTTGACGTTCTGCCAGGTCGGCTCCTTCATCGTCAGCCACAGGCGGTACGCCTTGAGGCGCCACTCCAGCAGCCACGCCGGCTCACCCTTCTTCGCCGAAATCAGGCGCACCACATCTTCACTGAGACCCTTGGGGATGGTCTCGCTCTCGACGTCGGTGACGAAGCCGTATTTGTACTCGCGGTTGGCGAGTTGCTCGATGGTCTCTGTCGGTGTTGACATAACGCTCACGTCCGGCGAAGGCCGGACACCGCCGAATCAGGATTCAGCCCGCCTAGATCGAGAACGACGTGCCGCACCCGCAGGTGCTCTTCGCGTTCGGATTGTTGAAGATGAAGCCGCGGCTCACGAGGCTCGTGTCGTAATCGAGGGTCGTGCCCTGGATGTACTGATAGCTCTTGGGGTCGATGAAGACCTTCGAGCCCTCGGCGCCCTCGAACACGTGATCCCCGTCGCGGGGGGTGCCTTCCCAGGCAAATGTGTAACTCAAGCCGGAACAGCCGCCGGCCTTGATGCCGATTCGCAGCCCGCCCTGCGGAATGCCGTTTTTGCGGGTCATTTTCGTGATCAGCGCCGCCGCGTTTTCGCTGATTTGCAGCATGTGTCGGATCGCTCCACACTGGCCGGTGATATCTACGACCAGAACAGTCCTATTTTAATCGGTGCCGGGAGAGAAAGTCTAGTTCGATGTGGTTCTCCGTTCCGCGTCTTGAGCTTGACCCCGCCTTCGCCTAAACTTCGTCTCAGGTGACCCTCTACTCTGTCCTGCTCTTCGGCGCCGGCGTGGCGCTCGGTCTCGTCGTATCCGGCGTCATCTGGGCCTTCGCGCGCTCGGCGATCGCGCAGGCCGCGGGGCAAGTTGCGGCGCGGGACGCGGCCAACGGCCGGCTGCAGCTGGATCTCTCCGAAGCCCAGCAGGACCGCGCGCGCCTTCAAGCCGAGCTGGATGCGGAGCGCAAGGCGTCAGGCGGCAAGCTCGCGCTCCTGCAGGACGCCGAAGCCAAGCTGCGGGACGCGTTCGCGTCGCTCTCGTCCGAAGCGCTGCGGCAGAACAATCAATCCTTCCTGGCGCTGGCGCGGACGTCGCTGTCCGAGTTCCAGCACACCGCCAAGCTCGATCTCGAAGGCCGCCACAAGGCCATCGAGGACCTGGTGCAGCCGCTGAAACAGTCGCTCACGCTGGTCGATGCGAAGCTGCAGCAGGTGGACAAGGATCGCGTCGGCTCGCACTCGGCGCTGACGGAGCAGCTGCGCTCGCTCCATCACGCACAGCAGTCCCTCCAGACGGAAACCGGCCGGCTGGTGCAGGCGCTGCGTTCCCCGAACGTCCGCGGCCAGTGGGGCGAGCTCCAACTGCGCCGCGTGGTCGAGGCCGCCGGAATGCTGGAATACTGCGATTTCGATCTCAAGGAGTCGACCTCGGTCGACGGCAGCCGCCTCACGCCCGACATGATCGTGCGGCTGCCTGGCGGGAAGAACGTCGTTGTCGACGCCAAGGTCGCCTCGGCGGCGTATCTCGACGCGATGGAGAGCGAGGACGAGACGGCGCGCGATGGAAAACTCCGCGACCATGCCCGGCAGGTGCGGGACCACGTCGTCAGGCTGGGCAACAAGACCTACTGGGCGCACTTCCAGCCCGCGCCGGATCTCGTGATCATGTTCCTGCCCGGCGAGGCGCTGCTGAGCACGGCGCTGCAGCGCGATCCCGCCCTGCTCGAGTTCAGCCTCGGGCGCGGCGTGATGCTGGCCAGTCCGCTCACGCTGGTCGCGCTGCTGCGCGCGGTCGCGTTCGGCTGGCAGCAGGAAAAAATCGCCAAGAACGCGCAGGAGATCAGCGAGCTGGGCCGTCAGCTCTACGACCGGATCCGGGTGATGGCGATCCACTTCGAGGACGTCGCCCGCGGCCTGACGCGCTCGGTCGAGTCCTACAACAAGGCGATCGGCTCGCTCGAGAGCCGCGTGCTGGTGACCGCGCGCCGCCTCAAGGACAAGGGAGTGACGGCGCCGGAGGAGCTGCCGGAGCTCGCAACGATTGACCACACGCCGCGGCCGCTCGGAGCGCCGGCGCTCGTCGGCCTGTTCGACGACGACCCGGTCGACGGCGTCATCGTCAAGGAATGAGCCCGCGCTAATTGATCGCCGCGGTCAAGGTGACCGCCGCCCGCACTTCGAGCTCGCCGGGCGTGATCGGCGTCTGCGCGGCCTCGACACCGGCGCTCATGCGCATCATCGCCATCGGCCGCGGCGGCTCCGCCGACGAGACGTGCTGCTCTTCGATTCGCAGCACGCGCTCGACGCGCATGCCCGCCCCCTGGGCCGCGGCGTCGGCGCGGCCGCGCGCATCCGCGACGGCGCGCTTCAGCGCCTCGCGCTCGTCCGCGGCGCGATCCTTCAGGTCGAACCGGATGCCGCTGACCGAGGTCGCGCCCGACCCGACTGCCGCGTCCACGATCTCGCCGACGCGAGCCAGATCATCCACTCGCACTTCGACCGAATTGCGGCTGACATAGTCCCGCAGCGTCTGCTTGCCGTTGGCATAGTCGAACTCCGGCTGCAGATCGTAGCCGCTCGTGCGGATCGCCTCGGCGGGGAGACCGAGTCCTTTCAGCTTGGCCAGCACCGCGGCCATCGCGTCCGCATTCAGGCGCTGCGCCTCGCGCGGGCTCTTCGCTCGGGATTCGGCCGCGACCGACACCCAGGCGCGGTCGGGCGCGCGCTTCACGACCCCCTGCCCCACCGTCACGACGACCGGCCTCTCTGACGCGGACTGAGCGGCCGCCGGCAGCACGGCGCCGGCCGCCAGCACACTCGACAACAACAAATGGCGCAACATGAAAACCTCGCGATCCAATCCATGTTCAAGCGGGCCGAGGCCCGCCGGTTGGCCGATCTATGGTGAGCAGACGACCCTGAAGCCAATCCCGTACGAGTATGTATCGGGCGGCACTTTGTGGCGGTGGCTGCACGACAGCATACGGACATCGGCGACGAGCCAGCTTCCGCCGCGGAGGACGTGCAGCGCGCCCTGGCGCGGCCCGGCCGGGCTGCGAAATGGTGCGGTCCCGTAGTACTGCGAATCGTACCAGTCGGCGACCCACTCCCAGACATTCCCTGACATGTCGAACAGCCCGTAGCCGTTCGGCGGATAGCTGCGGCACCGCGTCGTCCCGCGCGTCGACTTCTGTGACGGGTCGATCAGGAAGTTCGCGAGGTCCCGATCCAGCCGATCGCCCCACGGGTAGCGCCGCCCTTCGACGCCGCCGCGGGCCGCCTTCTCCCACTCCGCCTCGGAGGGCAGCCGCACGGTGCGGCCGCTCGCACCCGAGAGCCATGCGCAGTACGCGATCGCGTCGTCCCAGCGTACGAGCACGACCGGATGGTCGGTCCGCTCCTTCGGCGCGTCCGTGTCGAGCCAGACATACGGTTCACCCGTCATCCGGAAGGCGCGCTCGCGTTCACTGCCTCCGATTGTGACGACCAGCGGCAGCTCGTAAATGGCTGGCGCGCGGTGGCTGGTCTCCCGGACGAAGCGGGCGTAATCCTCCTGCGTGACGGGATGGACGGCCATGAGGAAGTCGTCCACGTGAACGCGGTGTGCGGGGCGCTCATCATCGTCGCCGTCCTCGGATCCCATCAGGAACTCGCCGGACGGGATCATCGCCAGTTCCGGGAGCAGATCGGCAGCCACAGGTCCCCCACAGGATAGCGCAAGTCCCATACGGCTGGGCCGGTCTGCGGGCATCGGTGTGCTTCCGTTACCCGGTCAGTTACACTTTCGGTCCATGAGCCTCGAACCCTTTGCGCCGGAACGCTTCCAGTCGACCCGGGAACACCGGGTCACCTGGAACCTGGTGGAAAGCGGCGAGCCCGCGGCTGAACGCGACGCATGATGCGCGCCGACCTCGCCCTGATTGGGTTCGGGCACGTCGGGCGCAGGTTCGCGCGGCTGCTGGCGGAGAGCGACGAACGACTTCGGTCCGTATACGATCTCGACTGCCGGATCGTCGCCGTCACCACCGCGCGGCACGGCTCGGTCTGGCGCAGCGACGGACTCGACGCCGTGGCGGCGGCCGCGCGGATCGAGCGCGGGGGCACCGTCGGTCGCGCCGACGGTCTCTCCGATGCAGCGACCAGCCTGGAAACGATCGCGCGGCTCGGTCGAAGCGACGCGGACCTGCGCGTCGTGGTCGAGACCACGACGCTCGACATCATCGCGGGGCAGCCGGCAATCACGCACGTCCGCGCGGCAATTGCGGCGGAGTGCCACGTGGTGACGGCCAACAAGGGACCGGCGGCGTTCGAGTACGCGGCGCTTCGCGACGGCGCGGCGTCCGCCGGCGTCTCGTTCCTGTTCGAGGGCGCGGTGATGGACGGCGTTCCGATCTTCAATCTGGTCCGTGAAACACTGCCGCTCGTCCGCATCCTAGGCTTTCGCGGT
>JBDTSX010000472.1:0-4457 GCA_039930925.1 Acidobacteriota bacterium
GAGAGTGGCGCCCGTGCTGTTGCTGGTACGCCAGGCGGCAGCGAGCGATCCGGAAGTGGCAAGGCTCCAGGAGGAGATGGACGCGGCGAGGCTGACGCGCATGACTCACAACGCGCACACGTTGTTGACAGGCGGACACCTGCGGCGGGGCATGACGCTCGATACCGTGACGGACGTCCTGTGGACTTACAGCTCGCCGGAGCTCTACGAACTACTGGTCCTTCGACGAGGCTGGTCAGTCCAACGGTATGGAGCGTTCATCGCGGACGCCATGATCGCCGTGCTGCTGCCGTGACCACGCAGTATCCGCGTCGCCGCGCTTCGAGCTCCTGATGGCTAGTCTAGGAAGAGCATGCCTGACTCGCTTTCCACTCGCTCGGGCGTGGCGATATCCCAACCAATGGCAACGAGCCGACCGATTGACGTGATGTTTCAGACCATGAAAGTGACAACCATGGTCAGGCAGACGCTCCTATTCATATCCATGTGCGCGCTCCTCCTCGCCGGAGCGCTCTCCGTGCGGGCCGCTGAGCGGATGGCAGCCGGCCAGTGGGAATTCACGCTGACGGGTAATGGCGAGTCGAGAGTCATGAAGCAGTGCATGACACCGGACCAGGCCAACGAAATGAATGGCGATACCAGGACGGCCAGGGCCTTTGCCGAGAAGCGAGCGAAGGGGCGCTGCACCATCAAGTCCTACGATATCCAGGGCAATACGGTGAAGTACGCGCTCGTCTGTGGCGATCGAACAATTGAAAGCAGCACCACGTTCACTGGAGATACCTCGGAGGGAACCCAGACGGTCACAACCGCCGACGGGAAGGTCGATAGGCGAACAATCAAGGCTCGCCGATTGGGCGCCTGCCCGTAGCAGGCGGCTCGTGACGGAGTTCGGCGACTGCCAACCGAGTGCTTGGGTCGTACCCCTTCCCCTCACTTCGTCACGGGATCGGGGAAGACACAGTCCGTGCTATCGCGTCGTCGTTCAACGGCAACGCCCCGTTTGCGCGAAGATTCCTTCAGAGTGATCACTTCCGCGCGACGATCGTTCGACGAACGGCGACGAGTCTTCCAGCGTGATCCCACGCCTGCGTTTCGACTGCTGCGCGCGTGTTGGGTTCCGCCCCGATCATCACCTGCGTCGGCGGCACCGCCCCGTCCGCCGCATCGATGGACCGCAAGGGTCGACCATTCACGTAGATATCCAGGCGGGCGATCCTCCGGGCGGCCTTCGACGATGGCACCTTCGACGCGGCGCTGACCACAATCCCGCGCGCGCCTTGGCCGCGCACCGGCGTCACCGACAACTGGAACGACGGCCGCTGCCGAATCAGTCGTGCGGCACGGGCCAGGAGATCGACGTTGTTGTCCAAAAGGTCGCGGCGGCTCATGAACTGCAGCACGTCCGGCGAGACACCGAACTCCTCCAGCGGCGAACCGGCACGAAGACCGACTCGAACGCTGCGCCGCATGGCCACGATCATCTCGGCTCCTTTCGGCAGCTTCTTGAACGGAGAGCCGGGATTCTTTTTCTGCGCCCGCAGCAGGTCGTCCAGCGACCAGAAGTTTGCGCCTCCCGCCCCGGTGTTGCCGGCCGTGCCGAGTACCACGCCCACTTCATTGTCCTGAAAACCTGCGGCGAAGATGTCCGTCGCGCTGTACGACAGCGCGTCGGTGATCAGCACGACCGGACCGTAGTAGACCTGGCCGATGCCATTACACAACGCGTCGCGGGTGAGCGGAAATCCGGCCGAGTAGGTCGCACCCGTCAACACCGAGTCGCCGATCGACGGCAGCCATCGCTTCAGATCCCAGTCATCCGGGGCGGATTTGCAGATCTGGAAATTCAACGGCGTGTTGATGAACTCGAACAACTCCGGTTCGATGGTATGGGGAGTGAACAGCTGCAGCAGCGATTCCGCCGCGCGGATGTTTCCACCCGGATTGCCGCGAACATCCAGGATCAGGCCGTCCTGCGGAAACCCCTCCTTCGTGATCAGGTTGGCGAAGGTCTTGAGAAACAGCCTCGCATCGTCCACGTCGAAGCTGAAGAGCCGGATGTAGCCCAGCGTCCGGCCGTTCACCGTCTTCGTCAAGGCGTAAAGGACGTCTTTGATTGACCCGAACGCGGCGGCGGCGTCGCGCGGGTACAGCTCTTTCTTGACCTCGAGGATGCGCGTCCTCTTCAGGTCCAGCGCCGCCCTCTTCTTGCTGTGCGGAGTGGACGACTCACCGGTGTCATGGGTCTTGTGGACCAGCCAGTACTCGCGGTGGCTCGCGACGACCCCATTCTTGGTGCGGAACAAGATGTCCACCCAGGCTTCATCCGGGGGCAAGGTACTGTTGAGCGGCCGGATGGTGAGATTGTCGAGCCCGCGCGCGAACCGGGCGTCGGGATTGCTGCCGGCCTGCGACTCGCCATTGATTTCGATGGCTCTCACAATCGGGACACCATTCCACGCCAGCACCTCGACTCCGCGCTCGAACCTCGCCTCTCGACCGTCGTCCGACACGGCCGACGCGTCACGGACCGCCGTCCGCGTCACGATGAACCGTTCGGTGCCCCGTTCGACGCACTGTTCGATGAGAAACGGCAGATACGCGGTGCAATCCCTGTACGGTTCGGGCAGCAGATACAGCGTGTGCAGGTCGCGCGTCGAACCGAAGATCGACAGCATGCGGCGGTGGAAGTCGATGGTGCTCTCGAGGTCGACCTTCCACTCGGCGAGCTGGAACCTGAGGAGTTTGAGCTGCTGAATGGGGTCGATCGCGTGAATGGCGCGCTTCATCGGCAGATGGACATAGTTCATCTCCATCAACAGCAGCGCCTGTTCGACGATGCGCAGACGCTCCTGCCTGGAGAGACCGGCCCTTCGTTCAGACGAACTGAGGAAGGTGCCAAGCTCCTCCTCTGTCCGGCGGGCGCTATGTGAACCGGCGATCTCCAGCAGTTCCAGCCTCTTGCCGAGTTCGACTTCAGCCATCGTCCTCCCCTCGGTGTCGGGCACACCGGCATGCCACCAGAACGCGAAAACAGCCGGCACCAGGATTCTTGATGCCGGCTATCGTGCTACTTCTTCGTCGGCGTCTTCTTTTCGGGTTTCTTTTTTCCGCCACCGCCCTGACCGCCGCCTGGATCGCCTTCGTTTGCTTGTGCCATAGTCAGCCTCCTCCTGTGCGTTGAACGATCTTCTTCGCCCCGAGCAGTTGCCCGAGCTGCCGCAGGCGGACCTGAATGTCAGGCCGCCGCACGTACCCCCGGTAATTGTCTTCGCCCCAGCGAGCCTCGAGAGCCGCTCGACTGGTCTCGGCGCGGACGGCATAATCGTCGGCCATCGCGCGGTCGCCCTCGAGCCGCATGGACCTCGCCGACACCAGCCACGCGCGCCACTCCGATTCGAGTTGTGCTGCCGAGGCGAACAGCCTCTGTGCCGCCTGCGCGTCGGCGAGCGCGCCCCGCCCGTCGCCCCCGGCAATGCGAACGTCGGCCGAGGCGAGCAGCGCTGTCGACACGAGCCGCGGACGCTTCAACTCCCTGGCCGCGGCCACGGCCTCCTCGACCAGTGCCACCGCCTGTTTCGGCGCGCCGGACATCGCCTTGGCGAGCGCGAGCGTCTGCCTGGCCTGCAGCGCGGTGTCCTGGTAGTCGCGGTCAGCCAATTTGAGCGCCGCCGTCGCCCGGGTCGTGGCTTCCGCATGGTGGCCGAGGCTGAGTGCCATCTGCGCGCCGATCACATCGACGTACGCGAGTTGCGACTTGAATCCCGCGTCGGGGCCGGCGGCAATGGTATACGCTTCGTCGAGGGCGGCCTTGGCTTCGTCGTACCTCCCTAGCGCCGACAGCGACGCCGCGCGGTTGACCTGATCCCATCCCATGCCGACGCGCGCGCCGAGCGACTTGTTGATCCGGTAACTCTCCTCGAAATGTGGCAGGGCCTCGGCGTACAGCTCCTGGTTGTCCCCGAGAAGGACGCCGATGCTGGAGTGAGACGCCGCCAATCGCGCCGGGTCGCCGGACTGCTTCGCCAATACCAGCTGCTCGGAAAACGCCTTGCTGGCGACCGCGTATTCGCCCTTGTCGCGGTAGGCCCGCCCAAGCAGAATCAGGGCATTAGACGTCTCGGTGCGGTAGCCCGCCGGCTGGTAGAACTTCAGCGCCGATTCGAGATCGGACACCGCTTCATCGAAGCGGCCCTCCTGGGTGCTCAGACTGCCAAGGGCGAGTCGGGCCCGTGCTTCCAATCGAGGCGACTGATCCTGGCGGGCAAGATCGAGAGCCTGCTGCAAATACGCGCGCGTGTCGGCGAACTCGCCCCGCGCCAGCAGCGTATACCCGAGATCGATCAAGCCGTTGGTCGCCAGCGTTCGGCTGTTGAGCCGTTGCGCGGCCTTGACGGCGTCCGCAGCGATCGACTTGGCGTGATTGCTGTCGCCCGTGGCGTAGTACACGTTGCTCA